>JBIPME010000382.1:0-2983 GCA_044369275.1 Rhodoferax sp. | reverse complement strand
TGACATGTCCACACCCGCCAAGAGCGTGTGCATCATGCCCGCCTGGTCCACGTCCATGATGAACTTTTCGTACCCCATGGACAAGCCGCCTTCGAGCCAGCCTGCGGTATGGAGCACAAAGTTGACGCCGGCCAAGCAGGTTGGCAACAGCGTGTTGGCGGCTTCGCTGGCGGCCTGCGCATCCGAGATTTTGGAGCCGCACAAACCACCGCCGGAGCGAAATGGCACACCCAAACGCCGTGCCAAAGCCGCCATCACGTACAGCACCAAGGCGGGCTCAGGCGTGCCAAAGGTGGGCGCACCCGATTGCATGGAAATGCTGGATGCAAAGCTGCCCATCACCACGGGCGCGCCGGGGTTGACCAATTGCACAAAAGCCATGCCCGCTAAAGTTTCGGCCAAGGTTTGCGCGCAAGTTCCCGCCACAGTCACGGGCGACATGGCACCTGCCAAGATGAAGGGCGTAATGATGGTGGCCTGGTTGGCACGCGCATAGACTTTGGCCGCACCCAGCATGGTCTCGTCAAAGGTCATGGGCGAGTTGGCGTTGATCAGGTTGATCACCACGGTTTTAGGGCGTCCGGTGGCGGGGTCCATGTAGTTGTCGCCGAACAAAATTTTGGACATCTCCACCGTGTCTTGGGCACGATCAGGGTGTGTCACCGAGCCCATGAAAGGTTTATCGCTGTACTTCATGTGCGCATAAACCATGTCAAAGTGGCGCTTGTTCACCGGCAAATCCACGGGCTCGCAAACGGTGCCGCCCGAGTGGTGCAGCGAATTCGCCATGTAGGTCAGTTTGACGAAATTGCGAAAGTCTTCAATCGTGGCGTAGCGTCTGCCGTTGTCTAAATCGCGCACAAAAGGCGAACCATACGCGGGCGCAAACACCGTGTTTTTACCGCCAATAACCACGCTGTTGGCTGGGTTGCGGGCATGCTGGGTAAAGCTGCTGGGCGCAGTGGCTTGCACCAATTGGCGGCACATGCCGCGCGGAAAGCGCACTCGCTCGCCGCGCACATCGGCACCCGCAGCCTTCCAAATCGCCAGCGCCTCGGCGTCATCGCGAAAATCAATGCCGATTTCTTCCAAAATCGTATCCGCGTTGTGCTCAATGGTGCTCAGGCTTTCGGGGCCCATGACCTCATAAAAGGGAATATTTCGGGTGATGTAGGGAACAGATTGGCCACTGCGGGCCGCGCGGGCTGCGCGTTTGGCTTCACGCCCACCGCCGGCACGCCGTCCACGCGAAGTGGCCGGATCTGTTTCTATTAGGGGCTCTGTCATACCGTATCTCCAATCCAAAAGCTGCGCACAGCGTTCCAAAGTAGTCTAGTATGGTAAGTCAGCTTGTTTAAAACTAATCTATTTGCGACTTCGGTTTTCAAAGCTGCGCCTGAATCGGACGGGGTGCTGCATGCCGCTTTGTCGCCTGCAAAATGTCTGGCGTCGTAATATGGACACACGCCATACAATGGGCATCGACAATCCTGTGAATCCCTTTCTGCCACCCTTTTGGGCATGGGCCATGGGGGGATTTTATGAAGGCAATATTGTTATGGCGCTTAGCGTTTTTGAACTCTTTAAGATTGGCATCGGCCCCTCTTCTTCTCACACTGTAGGGCCTATGAAGGCGGCTGCTATGTTTGCGCATAGCCTGCAACAAGATGCCCTGTTAGACACTACCACGCGGGTAGAAGTCAAGCTCTACGGCTCCCTCGGCGCCACGGGCAAAGGCCACGGCACGGACACTGCGGTGCTTTTAGGCCTTGAAGGCCTGATGCCCGACAGCATTGACCCCGACACCATTACCCCAAGGCTGAAAACCATTCGCAGCCAAGGCGGCTTGCAACTCAACGGCACGCACCGCATTGGCTTTGTAGAAAAAACCGACCTCGCTTTTTTGCGCCGCGACACCCTGCCGTACCACTCCAACGGGGTGAAATTCATTGCCTACGATGCACAGGGCAGCGTCCTGAGCGAGCGCCGCTATTTCTCGGTGGGCGGTGGTTTCGTAGTTTCGCAAGAAGAGGCCGATGCCCCAGCGGGCAGCGTGCGCATTGAGGCCGACCGCACCCCCGTGCGCTACCCCTTTGCCAATGGCAACGACCTGTTGGGCATTTGCGCAGGCACGGGCTTGTCGATTGCGCAAATCATGCGCGCCAACGAACAGGCTTGGCGCGGCGACGCGGAGATTGACGCAGGCCTGGACCGCATCTGGGATGCCATGAAAGCCTGTGTGGAACGTGGCATTCGCACCGAAGGCCACCTGCCCGGCAACCTGTTGGTTAAACGCCGCGCCGCCGAACTGCACCGCAGCTTGAGCAGCAAGCCCGAGCAAGCCTTGCGCGACCAACTCACCATCCTTGACTTCGTCAACGTCTACGCCATGGCCGTGAACGAAGAAAACGCCGCAGGCGGGCGCGTGGTCACGGCCCCCACCAACGGCGCAGCGGGCATCATCCCCGCCGTCATGCATTACTACGACCGCTTTGTGCCCGGCGCATCGCAGCAAGGCATACGCGACTTCTTGCTCACCGCAGGTGCCATTGGCCAGCTCTACAAAGAAAACGCCTCTATCAGCGGTGCCGAAGTTGGCTGCCAAGGCGAGGTGGGCGTGGCCTGCTCCATGGCCGCAGCTGGCTTGGCCGCCGTCATGGGCGGCACGGTCCGGCAGGTTGAAAACGCCGCCGAAATTGGCATGGAACACAACCTGGGCCTGACCTGCGACCCCGTGGGCGGGCGCGTACAAATCCCCTGCATCGAACGCAACGCCATGGGCTCCGTCAAAGCCCTCAATGCCACCCGCATGGCCCTGCGCGGCGACGGCACCCACTTCGTCAGCCTCGACCAAGTCATTAAAACCATGCGTGACACCGGGCGCGACATGATGACCAAGTACAAAGAGACCAGCCGTGGCGGGCTGGCGGTGAATGTGATTGAGTGTTGAAACAGCGTTGCGTATGCCAGCCCGTAACCAGCC
>JBIPME010000381.1:0-2985 GCA_044369275.1 Rhodoferax sp. | reverse complement strand
AGCCCATTGGCCTGGGTCGGCTGCTGGCGCGCCCCACGGCCACCTTGTCGCTCGAAGCCCAGCAACGCCGTGAACTCAAGCAAAAAATGTTTGGAGATTAAGCGCTGCGATGCCCCCCCATTGGCCCCTCTGCCACGCACGCACCGAGCCGCACCATGGCACACGATGAAGACCCCCCTAATTTGTTGTCCAAAGTAGCGGGGTATGTGCGCGATGCTGCGGCCCGCGCCAAAAGCCAAGCCGACCCCCTGAAAACGCCCGCATATGACAAACAAGCGCTCAAAGAGATCATTGAGCGCAAGCGTTTAAACGACCAAATTCGGCGGCTGGAATTCGATTACCTGCGCAAACTGCTCAACCAAGGCTCAGTCGCCAGCGTGGACCTCGAGAACATTTCGCTGTTTTTGAACAGCAGCCCTTCGGGCACGGATGGCCGGGCTAGCACATTGAAAAAAATCAACGAAATCGAGGCCCAGATGTCCAAAATGTGGGGCAAAGGCGTCAGTCCTAGCGATGCCGCTGCCCATGTGCGCAATGCCAGCGCTTTGGCAGCGCAGGCGGCACAAGGATTCGAGTCCAAAGCCATGGCAACCACGCGGCTCAATACCACCCAATTGCAGACCACCTTCATGACCGCGTTGAACACGCAAAAAATCAGCACCCAGCTAGGCCCCCAGACGGCGTTGGGTGCCGCGCAAAGCACTTGGCAAGCTAGCGTGCAAAACACGTTGCAAAACACGGTAAAAAATTCACAAAATTTCCAAATTTCGCAAAATTCCCAAAATTCCCAAAGCTTTGAGCCTAACAGCTTGGTGCAAGACACGCGCAGCATGGACGCGCCCAACCCTGCAAAAGTCGCACCGCAAACCGCACCAAAAACCGGAGCAAAGGCTGGAGTAAAGGCTGGAGCAAAGGCCGCAGCCCCCGCAAGCGCCACGGCGCCACCCGAAGTGCAGCCTACAGCACAAAAAAGCCGCTTCCACACAACGGCGCAGTGGATAGACAATTCCGCTTTGCCCCCAACATTGAACAGCGCCTTGGACGCCACATTGGACACCGCATTGCGCACCATGCCCCAGGAGTCTGAGTCTGCGTGGATGGCCTCGCGCCTTTTGCTCGCGCAGGTAGACGAAGTCGCTAACGACACCGAGCTGGAAGAGGCGGCCATTCAGTTTGCCAATGGCGATGATGCGGCGGCAGAAAAAAGCCTGCTTGATGCCTTGCACGGCCCTAAATTCCAACCCGAATGCGCGGCTGCGTGGGCGGCTGCATTGCTCGATCTGTACTGCGCCACGCAACGCCCCAACGATTTCGCCCATGCGGCGCAAGAGTGGAGTTTGTTTCTGGATGGGGCCGCACCCCAATGGTCGCAGTCACACGGGCAAGTTACTTCAGGTTCGGGCGCGGGTTCGGGTGGGGGGTTACAAGGCGTCATGCTGGGAGACGCGTCGGCGCAGCTAGAGCGGCTCGACACCCAAGGGCTGCAGTCGGGCGTTTTGTTGGTAGATTGCAAACACCTGCTGCGGGTTGATTTTCCGGCTGCGGGCAGCATTTTGAACTGGGTGATTCAGCAAGAAGCACGGGGCATCCCCGTGCAGTTTCACAACCTGCACCGTCTCGTCGCTACTTTTTTTAATATTATTGGCATCCAAGAGCATGCGAAAATCAGCACCAGTTCCCTGTGAAGTTGCACAGGGACTTAAGCGTATTTAGGACCACATGGAACAATTTCACGGCACCACGATTATTAGCGTTCGTCGCAAAACCCCCCAAGGCTACCAAGTCGCCATTGGCGGCGATGGGCAAGTCACACTGGGCAATATCGTTGTCAAAGGCACGGCCCGCAAAGTGCGCAAACTCCACCATGGCAAAGTGCTGGCCGGCTTCGCTGGCGCAACGGCCGATGCCTTTACCCTGTTTGAGCGTTTTGAAGCCAAATTGGAAAAACACCAGGGCAACTTGGTGCGCGCAGCCATTGAGTTGACCAAAGACTGGCGCACCGACCGCGTACTGCGCCGCCTCGAAGCCATGTTGGCGGTGGCCGACAGCGAGGCCTCCCTCATCATCACCGGCAATGGCGATGTGCTAGAGCCCGAAAACGGCATTGTCACCATCGGCTCCGGTGGCGCGTATGCCCAAGCCGCCGCCGTGGCCTTACTCAACCACACCGAGCTGGGCGCGGCCGAGATCGTTAAGCGCTCCTTGGAAATTGCGGGAGAGCTGTGCATCTATACCAATATGCAGCACACCATCGAGTCCTTGGATTAAGGCCGTTACCGTTACCCGCCCCAGTGCTTGAATAAACCAGTTGAATAAACCATTTGGGTTCCCTGCTTTTGAGGGTTCCCATGCCATTCTTGGCCCCCACTTTTTACGTTGACAAAAATATGACCCCGCAAGAAATCGTTGCAGAACTCGACAAACACATCATTGGGCAGGCCAAGGCCAAACGTGCCGTGGCCATTGCGCTGCGAAACCGCTGGCGCAGGCAGCAAGTCGAGCAAAGTTTGCGCGTAGAAATCACGCCCAAAAACATCCTCATGATTGGCCCCACCGGCGTTGGCAAAACAGAAATTGCACGCCGCTTGGCCCGCTTGGCCGATGCGCCCTTTATCAAGGTCGAGGCCACCAAATTCACAGAAGTCGGTTATGTCGGCAAAGATGTGGACTCCATTATTCGGGACCTGGCAGACATCGCCGTCAAACAAACCCGCCAAGCCGAAAAAGCCAAGGTCCAAGAGCGTGCGCTAGAGGCGGCCGAAGAGCGTATTTTGGACATCTTAATTCCCCCTGCGCGGCCTGATTTTGGCGTGACCACGCCCGAGCATGCGCCACAAAGCGCGGCGCGCCAAAGCTTCCGTAAAAAATTACGCGAAGGCACCTTGGCCGACCATGAAATTGAACTCGACGTGGCCCAGCCCATGCCCCAGCTCGAAGTCATGGGGCCACCGGGCATGGAAGAGATGACCGAGCAATTGCGCAACG
>JBIPME010000380.1:0-2986 GCA_044369275.1 Rhodoferax sp. | reverse complement strand
ACCTCATGGAAAACGGGCGCATCGTAGAAAGCGGCACCCACGAAGAACTGCTAGCCCAACGCGGCGGCTACACCGCGCTGTGGCGCTTGCAAACGGGAGAGCGGGAACACCATTCAAGCAACGGTTGAATTTTGAGGGGGGAGCGTAGAGCGGGCATGGGTGCAACCCATGCGCCAGTCGGCCACAGCGACAATCATCTGGACCGCCTTTTGCTCCTAGGCGGTCAGGCGGGAGAGGCTGTCGGAGAAGGTGTCGGAGATGCGCAATGTATTAGCTCACCAACGACAAAAGACCATCTCTGGACTTGCAAAAGCTGGGTGATTGGTTTTCATCGATGTTCATAAGGGGTCCTATTGTTTCGGCCCATTCATGCTTGAGCGTGCCTGCCTGCGTCCAGCCTGCGCTTTTTAATGACGCACGCCCACCCTTAACCAAGGCATCGGCCAACAACTCCCAGGTGCCACAAACACTGTCTTGAACATAACTTTTCAGCACCTGTGCCTTGGCCTTCGGATACGCTTGGGCGAGCGCGTTGCGATCACCCAGGTACCAAGCCTCCACCTCTTCGGTCGCCAACCCAAATACTGTAGGTGGTGCGCCTGCACATGCATTGAGCATGGCATTTAACTCTTTCTCAAAGCGTTGGATGTCCCGATCATCCGTGTCAAGCAACACAAATACGGCGTCATACCCCGGCGTGCTGCCGTAACCTGCCAAGGCCTTGGGTAAATTTTCAAGCAGCGTTTGTTTAGCGGCGTCCACCTTCCCCGTCATTTTCTTGGGGATGCGCCCAATGCCTTTGTAGTCATGAATTCGCCAAGTGTGCGGCTGCGCATGGGGGCCAAGAATTTTGGGCAGCAAATGCGCCATCAGACGCCCACCAGAGCTGTCCTCCACCAAAATTTCAATGTGCATCCTGTTCCTCGCCGTCAAGGTAATCGCTGTACCAAAGACCGCCCAGCGGCAGGCCTTGTTCGACCAGATTGCGCACCAGCGCAATATCCGAGACACGCTGAATTTGCGAAAAGCCGTCGCTGCCCTTTTTCAAAATCCAAACCTCTTGCGGTTGCAGTGCGTCTACGAAATAGGGCTGGTGTGTTGTCACAAAAACTTGCGGTGCGTTTTTCTTGCCTGTGGCGTGGGCACGCAACTCGGTCGCAAGGGAGTCCAGAAGCTTGTGGTATAGCCCATTTTCGGGCTCCTCAATGCAGATAAAGGGCGGTGGCGCAGGGTCTTCCATGAGCAGCAGGTAGGCGAATACCTTGAGCGTGCCATCTGACATCTGCCCGGCGTAGAACGCATCCTGGAAGGCGCCGTCGTTGAACTTGAGCACCACACGTCCGTCAATGGTCGGCTCCGCCTCAATCGAATCAATGCCGGGAATTTTCGCTGCGATCCGCTTGAGGACCGACTTAAAGCGCTCGCCTTGTTCTCGCTGCATGTACTGCACCACATTACCAATGTTGTCGCCATGAATATTCAAGTGCTTCTGCGCTCCCGCAGCAGGAATAGACCGGGCTGCATCGGGGTGAAAGTACGACAAATACCAACCCTTCAAAAAATCGCGAAACCGCTTGATACGCGGGTGTTCTTTGAGGGTGCCCAAAGTAGCAATCCCAAGTTGCCGCCCGTCCGTTAGCTCAACCAGCGTCTTAGGGGTCTCTTCTGCTGCGCTCTCTACCGCTTCTTCACCCGCCCAAACCTCCCCTGCCCCATGGTGCAAGCGCAGAAACGGATAAGGGCGTCCGTGCTTTTGTCCCTTGCGTCGTTGCTTGAGCACCTCAGACTCCACGAATGGACGCCCATTGGCATCCGCCTGAATGGCCAACTCGTAGGTTATGGGGCGCTCGCCGGGGGCTTCGCGGTAATAAATCTCGAAACGCAGGGGCTCGCTGCTACCCAAGGACCGCATGCGCGCAAATCCCCCTCGGCGCGGGTCATCACAGGCAGTTTCCACGTCCTTGGTTAGACAATCGGCCACGAAGCCAAAGGCGTCGAAAAGCGTGCTCTTTCCGGCACCGTTTCTGCCAATCACTACGGTGAATGGTGTCAGCGGGTCACCGCGCTGGTCATTGGCCAGCTTGCCCAGCGTCACATCGCGCAAAGCGCGGTAGTTTTGAACACGAAAACCTTCAATCAATGCCATGGTATTGGCTCCTTAAACAACCCTAAACACCTTCGTCACTTCATTCCCAAGGTGGTTAATCACCTTGACTGCGATTCTCCCAGACTTCGGTTTGTCAAACGCCCGTGACGTATCGCTGTTGGGTGACTCCCCGGCCTCTTGGTTGTACTGCACGCGGTGCGTTCAACACGCTAGAGAGCACATGGCCCCACGCCTTGTTCGGTGAACGCGTAGGGCGTGGCTCGGCGTCCGCCGTGGGCACTTGCGATACCAGATTGGCATTTCAAGTTGTCCCATTCTTCGGTGCTGAGCTGGAACATGAAATCGGCCGAAAATCGGCTGGCATTGCGTTTGACAGCGCGGTTCAACGCGCCCGTCTCGACGCCGTAGAGTTGGGCCAGATCGGTATCGATCAAGACCTTTTCATTGCGCACCCCATAAACCAGTTTGGCCAGATGCTGGACGTGGGGCACTGTGGCAACGTCAGCGTCAGCGGTAGCGGCTTTTGGGGTGGTTTTGCGGGTGGCCATGGTTTGTTCTTGTCAGTTGTCCAGGGTGTCAGGCTTGTTCAGCGATTTCTTATCTTCAGACTGCAAACGCCGTTCGACCTTTTTGACGTCTTCTTCCGGTGGCAGGCTTTCGGGGCGAATGCCTCGCTCCAGCAGGGTGTTGCGCACCGCTTGGTTATTGGTGATGTGCTCATGCGAGATTTGCCCCTCACGGTCCATCTGGTGCTGGCGGGCGTTGAAGATGGTGATTTCGGTGGCGAAGTCTTTGGCCTTGAGCAAAATCGTGGGCGCAAAGTCGGCCAGTGGGCGGCTGTCGGGTACTTTCCACTGGGCTTTCATGGCCTGGGTGCTT
>JBIPME010000501.1:0-2992 GCA_044369275.1 Rhodoferax sp. | reverse complement strand
CCCCCCCACCACCACAACCAGCCCCGCAACAACAAGCACCAGCCCCGACAGCAACACCGCACAACGCCAACAACAGGCCACCCGCGACACCTTGGCGCAAGCACAAACCCTGTGGAACAACGGCGAGCAAGACGCCGCCATCAACCTCCTCACCCAAGCGCAAGAAACCCTAGAGCGCAACGTGGCCAAATCACCCACTGCGCCCCTGCAAACCCTGCTCGCGGCCACCGTGCGCGAACTCACCCGCCTCCAAATCCAACAAGGCCGCCTGGCCAGCGCCAACGCCAACCTGGTTCGGCTAGAACCCCTGCTGCCCAAAGACGCCGACATCTGGGCCCTGCGCGCCAACCTCTCCCAACGCCTAGGCCGCCACGCCGACAGCCTGCACGCCTACCTCAGCGCACTCGAACTGCGCCCCGACGAACCACGCTGGCTGCTCGGCGCCGCCGTCTCCTTGGCAGCCACCGGCCAAACCAGCCGCGCCGGCGAACTCGCCGCACAAGCCCAAGAATCGGGCCCCATCCAACGCGAGATTCAACAGTACCTGGTGCAAATGGGCGTACCTCTTAAAGAGCGTTGAGGTGGCGCTGCGGTTTGCGCAAAAAATAGGCATTAAGCAAAAAACCGCTTTGCAAGACAACCTCACAAAAAGCCAATCCATAGCAGTTAAAGATCGCGCAAGGTTTTAAATCAGTGAAAACTAGCAACTTAAATACGCAATAAAAAAACATACGAACGCCCAAACAATTCAAAAAACTATTGGTTTTTTAATTTAAAGATTAATATTTAATCAAATAAAAACGCATTGAAATATTAATTACTTAAAAATTAAATTAAAACCACCTACCACGTAAAAATTATTTTCAAGGAGGTTTTTTGATTTTGTTGTGAAAATTACAAATTTTTACATTAACGAAATTTCCAATACGCTTTTATTACATTTCTTAATACAATAAAACCTGTTTTTACAAAGGAGTTAAGAAGATGACTAGAAAGAGTATTGCGGCCGTTTTTGCAGTTTCCGGACTTTTAGCCGCTTGCGGAGGTGGGGGAAGTGGGTCAAGTAGCGCACCAGCTACATCTGTCACACCAGTTGCAACACTGGCTGATTTAACCAATGCGGACCAGCCGGGCGTAGCTCGACAAGCGGGCCTTGCTTTGTTTGGATATGCAGGTGTGAATTATCCAGCTGCATCGGCCACGGGTGTCGCATCAATTTTCAATGCTTCCTTGGCGGATTCACAAATGAAAGAATTGTCCGCCCTGAAACAAAATACCTCCGGTGGTATTTTGATGGGTGCTGTTACACAAAAAAGTGTCGCTGCAACGTGCACAACAGGCAGCGGAACCATCTCGACAACCGAAGCCGACACAAGCATTTATTCGACTGGAGATACAACAACCTACGTTTACAACAACTGCGTTGATCCAACCAGCAAAATAACTAGGAATGGAAAGGTTGTTTACACTTACAACGCAAATGGAACCGTAAATGACTACAACGAAAACCTGATTCCATTTGGAAAAAATTATTCAAATTATTTAATAACATATCCAGCCAGCTCGGGCGTAGCAAGTTCGACTTATCTTAGAGATGGTTCAGAGTCTTTCAGCTCAACCAAGCCTCTAGTGGCCAATGGTGCAAGAACAATTACTTGGAAAACAACTAATTTGACACAAACATACAACACTGTTGGAGTAAGTGGCTCTGCTTATGTGGAAAAACTTTATGACATCACGGCAAAAATTGATTACTCAGACTACGGGACCAACTCCACCACTATCGCTATTCTTAATAGCAGCTCTGTTCGTAAAGTAAGCTTCACAGGCACTTATTCGTCACCCAAAACATCAGGCATGCCCCTGCAGGTAACGACAACCACACCATTTTCTATTAATGGGATAGATGGCACTAACTACCCGAATTCCGGTGAAATGGTTCTTAAGGGTGCGTCGAATAAAGCCCTTCGCGTTAGAGCATCCACAAGCAATTTGTCTTTAACCCCCGATAGCAATGGCGATGGTATTTATGAAGAAAATAATACCCAAACCACAGCATGGCGTCTTTAATAAGTTATTTTGAAATTTAGCAAGGTACAAAATCATTTATGAATTGGCGTACCTTGTTACTATCTGCGGCACTTTATGTGCCGCTTTTTTCAATGGCAGACTGGTGTGACCAAACCGCCTTGGACCTGGCGTTAGGGCGCACACAGCACCGCAGCGAATGGCACGAATGGTCTGGGTCGGGCAAGCGCCTGCTTTGGGAAGAGGGTGATTTATCAGGTGAGCGGCTGGCTTTAGCTTGGCAATGTGATCGGGCCTCTTGGGAACTCGTTCGCCAAAATTTGCAGGGCGTGCGCAGCTACCATGGACAAACCCAAAATGGAGTCCCCGCGCTTTCTAGCAGCGCCATCGCTGAACAAAAAACCGAGTTACAAGCCGCCTATGCTTTGGCACAAACGTGGTCCGTATTGGTGCGCTTCTCCGATGTTCAAGTGGATAGAAACATTGCCTCCGTGGGCAACATGCAAGGCTATCCTGAAAAATTCCACTGGAACATGGGAGCGGTTGGAGTCCAGTGGAAGCAGCGATGGGATGCGCAGCAGTTCAGTGTTGCCTTGTGGAGTGGGCGCAGCCGGGACGCCGCAATGACTTTGTATTACCCCGGCTATGAACCTCAAAAATTCAGCGTCGGCGCGTTAACACAGCAAACCTTGGCATTGCAGTGGCGCATGTACTTTCGCCCCGACTGGTATGTGCAAACGGATTGGCAACGACAAAACACCACAATGCAGCAAAGTGAAAAAATCACGTTAATTGGCCATGGCGTGCCTAATTTAATCGCCTACCAGCCCCGCGTCACCATGCAAGATACGCCTTTGACGCTGAGCATAGGCTATCGGTTTTAAACCACGCTCCCTTCTCTGCACGCCAGCCTGCACGCCAAGCCTGCACGCTTTGCATGAAAGTTGTTCATGCCACTATGTGC
>JBIPME010000379.1:0-2993 GCA_044369275.1 Rhodoferax sp. | reverse complement strand
AAGACCCCACCGCCCAAGCCTTGGTCATGGTGCCCGAGATCAACCTCACGCCCCAACTCGAAGCCCGCTTTCGCGAACGCTTTGCCCCCCTGTACGGCGAACAAGCCTTGGTATCCCTGCACAGCGGCATGACCCCGGCGCAGCGGCTCAACAGCTGGCTGGGCGCGCACCAGGGCCAAGCGCGCATCGTGCTGGGCACCCGCATGGCGGTATTTGCCTCCATGCCCACACTGCGGCTCATCGTGGTCGACGAAGAACACGACCCCAGCTACAAAAGCGGCGAAGGTGCACGCTACTCGGCCCGCGACTTGGCCGTCTACCGCGCACGCCAAGAGGGTGCCAAAATCATCTTAGGCTCGGCCACCCCCTCCTTAGAAAGCTGGCACCACAGCCGCCCAGCACAAGACGGCGGCCGCTACCTGCGCCTGTCCATGCCCTCGCGCATAGGCCAAGGTGCACTGCCCCTGCTGCGCCGCGTCAACATGCGCCACCAACACCGCAAAGCGGTGTTCTCCGTGCCCTTGCTAGAAGCCATGAAAGAACGCCTGCTGCGTGGCGAACAATGCATGGTGCTGCTCAACCGCCGAGGCTACGCCCCCGTGCTGCAATGCGAAGACTGCGGCTGGAAAAGCGCCTGCCAACATTGCAGCGCCTTCAAAGTCTTCCACAAAAGCGACCGCACCCTGCGCTGCCACCACTGCGGCTTTACCCAAGCCGTGCCCCGCGCCTGCCCCGACTGCGCCAACCCCGACATCTTGCCCATTGGCCGAGGCACCGAACAAGTTGAAGAACTGCTAGCGGGCTTGTTTGCCGACGTGCCCCGCCCCCACAGCACCAGCCCCGAATGCCCCCAAGGCCTGCCCTTGCGCATTGCCCGCATCGACGCCGACAGCACCCGCCTCAAAGGGTCGTTGGAAACCCAACTCGCAGCCGTGCACGCGGGCGACGTAGACATCTTGGTGGGCACGCAAATGATTGCCAAAGGGCACGACTTTCGCCGCATCACCCTGGTGGCCGCCATCAACCCCGATGGGGCCCTGTTCTCCAGCGACTTTCGCGCCCCCGAACGGCTCTTTAGCCTGCTCATGCAAGCCGCTGGACGCGCCGGGCGCGATGCTGCCCTGCGTGCGCACAGCGAGGTATGGGTGCAAACCTTCCAACCCGAACACCCCCTGTACAGCGCCCTCAAACAACACGACTACCAACGCTTTGCCGCGCAACAACTGCAAGAACGCCACAACGCCGCCATGCCGCCCTTCAGTGCCCAAGCACTCATCCGGGCCGACGCACGCAGCCAACCCGCAGCACAAGCCTTCCTCAACCTCGCCCGTGAACACATAAGCCAAGCCATGGCGCAATGGCCCGAGTGGCAGGACCTCATCGAACAAATCACCCTCTACAGCGCCGTGCCCATGTCCATCCAACGCGTGGCCAACGTAGAACGCGCCCAAATGCTGGTCGAGAGCAACTCCCGTGCGGTCTTGCAAAAGTTTTTGCACTGCTGGCAGCCCATTTTGCACAGCACCCGCGCAGACCCCGCCTGCAAAGGCCTGATTCGCTGGGCCATCGACGTGGACCCTTTGTTGATTTAGCGGTGGCAAATTAGAGGTGAAAAAAGCCCACATTGCACAACGCCACGCCCAGTGGCGGTTAAGTGGGCATGGTCACCATCGCTGCATCTGTGATCAGACCGCCACTATTCGTCATCTTTACTCTTCGCACTGATGTACGAGGAAATGCCGTACCCACCAGCGAATCCACACAGCACCTTCACAATATCCAACACGATTGCCTCTTTTCCAAGGTAGAGCGCAAAAACAATTAAGCAAACGATTATCAAAACGATAAAAGCCGCAAAAATTAACCGATGCATTTGCACCGTCTTATTCACTGCACGCTCATCCTTTCGGTCAGATGCTTGCGCATCAATCGACTTGTCAGCAATTTTTTGATTGTGGTCCAGTTCTTTGAGCTGGATGTCCGCCTGTTTGAGCTCAAGGGTGATTCTGGACTCTTGAAGACTCAGCATGCGCTGAATCGTGGACTCGGAAATCCCCGTGGGTATGGGGGCAGTGGTTTTCCTTGGCGTATTCATGCAGACTGAAGGTTTCTCAGTCTTGGAATGGTGTACTGAACCTCAAAACCGCCAAAATCATTCTTACCCATGGTGGGCATGACGAACTTAGAGCGTGCTATTAGCTCGGGAGATTCTTGCAAAAGTTTTTTGAACTCCGTTGACGTCAAAACCTCCCTGCGTACCGGCTCTAGGCTAACCGCCAACGGCTTGCGCTTTGACATGACTTCTCCTAAGTGGTTGCGGAATTTTTCGATGATAACCTCTATGCATGCCGTGCTGCAATAAGCCTTCAATAGGCCTGTTACTGGCCCGCAATGCGCAACCATGCACCACTATCTCACCCCTATCACACCGCCAACAAGCCGCTTCACACAAAGCGCGCAGCCGTTAAGATCAAACCCTTTGTCTGAAAAATAAACGCCCCATGTCCGCACCCTCTGGTCTCAACATTGCACAGCAAGAAGCCGTCAACTACCTGCATGGCCCCTGCTTGGTACTGGCGGGGGCGGGTTCTGGCAAAACGCGCGTTATCACCCACAAAATCGGACGTTTGATTCAAACGGGCATGCCGGCCAAGCGCATTGCCGCCATTACCTTTACCAACAAAGCCGCCGCCGAGATGCGCGAACGCGCCAAGGGGCTGATTGGGCGCTCTGCCAAAGAGGTGGTGGTTTGCACCTTCCACGCTTTGGGGGTGCGCATGCTGCGCCAAGACGGGGCGGTGTTGGGGCTCAAACCGCAATTTAGCATTCTCGACTCGGACGATGTCGGCAGCATCCTCAAAGACGCAGGCTCCACCAGCGATGCCGCCACGCTGCGCCAATGGCAATGGACCATCAGCGGCTGGAAAAGCGCGGGCTTGAACGCGCAACAGGCCTTGGCCTTGGCGCACAATGATTTAGAGCGCCAAACCGCC
>JBIPME010000376.1:0-2997 GCA_044369275.1 Rhodoferax sp. | reverse complement strand
TATGCGCAACGTGCCCAAGTGCGCTTGACAAGCCTGTGTGAGGCGAACTGCCCCGAGGTGCGACTGGATGCGGAGCGCTTCTTACAAGTGATGGCCAACCTGCTGTCCAACGCCATCAAACACTCGCACGCAGGCGACACCGTCAGCGTAGAGTTAACGCATGGTGCTGCCCTGGTGCAGATCAAAGTGCGCGACCAAGGCCCCGGCGTTGACCCGAAATTTCGCGCCCGCATGTTTGAAAAATTCTCACAAGCAGACGGCTCGGACCAGCGCATACGCGGCGGCACGGGCCTGGGACTCTACATTACCCGCATGCTCATAGACCGCATGGGCGGGCACATTGCGGTGGACTCTCAGCCAGATAGGGGTGCAACCTTCATCGTGTCGCTGCCGGTGGTCCAAAACACTAGTGGCCCGCCACCGCCGTGGCTGCTGCACATTGACCGTGATATTGACGTGCGCAGGCGCGTGGCCAGCTGGCTGAGTCCGCTGTACAACGTCACAGGTGCCAGTGATTTACAGCAAGCCCAAGACCTTATGGCGCACGCCAAAGCACCGCTGCCACAAGCCAGCTTGATTCTTGCGGACCCCCAAGCGCAGGGCTTGGCAGAAGCGTTTTGCGCAACGCTGCAACATGCAGCCAAGGGCAAACCCCTGATTTTGCTCAGCGACACCGTCGATGCGCAATTTGTACGCAACCAAGGCTTGCGCTGGTTACCCAAAGCCGAGACGGACCAGGCCAAACTCCTGCGCGCCGTTGCGCTCGCGCTCACGCAACACCTCACCAACAAAGCCCTATGAAAACACTGCAACGGGTCATGTGCATTGAAGACGATGGCGACATTCGGACCATCATTGCCTTTAGTCTTCGCACTTTAGGCGGCTACGAAGTCTGCCTGTGCGACAGTGGACTGGCCGCGCTCGACCAGGTTGCAGCATTCCAGCCCGAGGTGGTGCTGCTCGATGTCATGATGCCCGACCTTAGCGGCCCCCAAACGCTACAAGCCCTGCGCGCGATGGAGCAAATGCGGCATGTCCCCGTTATTTTCATGACCGCCAAAGCCATGCCCCAAGAAGTCGAGGAGCTGCTCTCCTATGGGGCCACCGGGGTGATTGTCAAACCCTTTGACCCCATCACCCTGCCGCAGCACATTCGCATCTACTGGGAGCATGGCCGTGGCACCATCGCCAACTGAAGGGCTCTCTGCCCAGGCCATTGCGCAGTTTGAAGTGCTACGCAAAAGCTTTGTCGCAGGCTTGGATGCGCGCTGGCAAGCCATCGTGCAAGCCCCCACCCGCGAAGCGCGCTACGGCCTGCTGCACCAGCTCATTGGCAGCGCTGGCAGCTACGGCTTTAGCGCACTAAGCCAAGCCGCACAACAGGCTCTGAATGCCTTGGACTTTAAAACCCCCAGCACCCACCAGCCCAACACGCTTTCCGATTCACTGGACGCAGTGCAACACCACATCCAACAGGCCATGGCCTCGTACCACTGAAGGCCAAGTTTCACATTCCCGTAACACTTGCAATCGTCCTTAGCGTCTTAATAGAGACATGGTCAAGCCAAAAACCATAGAAAACACAGAAAACACAGAAAACATAGATTAACGCTTGAAAAGGATTGCGATATGGAACTCAAAGAAACTATCGTTGACGGCGTTCTCGTAATCGAATTGCGCCATGACACGCTTGATGCAAGCAACGTATCCGTCTTCAGAGACCAAATTCAACACTCCTTTCAATCCCATGCACGCGTTGTATTGGACTTGTCAGGCGTTCAATTTGTAGACAGCTCCGGTTTAGGAGCCTTGATCTCTTGTTTGCGTGTACTCAACAACAAACAGGGCGACTTCAAGCTCTGCGCCATGACAACCACGGTGCGTGCCTTGTTTGAACTCATGCGCATGCACCGCGTCTTCAACATTTACGACGACCAACAAGCTGCGGTTAACTCATTCTCTTAAAAAAGCCATGACAAAAAAACCATCCCCCAAGCGCTCAGGCAGCCTGCAAGCCCTGCGCTTAGCGCTGGCGCTTACCTGCCTGAACTGGCTAGCCCCCCCCTCTAACGCGCTTGCGGGACCGGTCTCAGACCGGGTCAAAATATCCCAAACCGTGCGCGTCTGCATCTGGCCAGACTACTACGGGGTGAGCTTACGCAACCCCCGCAACCAACAGTACGAGGGCATCGACATTGACCTCTCTGGCGCATTCGCCAAGGACTTAGGGGTCAAACTAGAGTACGTTGACAGCTCGTTTACCAAACTCATTGACGACCTCAGCAAAGACCAGTGCGATGTCGCCATGTTTGCCGTTGGCATCACCCCCATGCGCCAGCAATCACTCGCCTTTACGCGCCCCTACATGCAAAGCGATATCTACGGCGTCACAACGCGCAACAACCGCAGCATTAAAAACTGGGAAGACATCGACAAAGCGGGCAACCAAGTCGCGGTACAGGCGGGCACCTTCATGGAACCCATCATGGCGGCCTCTTTGAAAAACGCCAAAATGGTGGTCATCAGCCCGCCCCAAATGCGCGAACAAGAACTCGAATCGGGGCGCGTCGATGTCTTCATGACGGACTACCCCTACAGCCGACGTTTGTTCGACAAAGTCGACTGGGCGCGACTGCTCTCCCCCAGCAAACCCTTCCACCCCACCGACTACGCCTACGCCGTCAAACCCGGCGACCCCATTTGGCTCAAACAAGTAGACGACTTTGTAACCCGTATTAAGCAAGATGGCCGACTCCAGGCCGCGGCCCAAAAATATGGATTAAGCGAAATTGTCATCAAAAAATAACCCCCCCCGCGTTGCGCGAAGCTACCGCGATGAACGCATTTATGCCAGCTGGCTCAAAAAGTCGCACGTCATCAGCGTCGCACTATTCGCCAGCCTGCTCATTCTGGGGTTAACACTGCTGTTCTCGCACTACGAAAGAACCGAGCAGCAAAAGAATATGCAGCTGCAATTGCAGCGCCTGTCCAAGGCCA
>JBIPME010000377.1:0-2997 GCA_044369275.1 Rhodoferax sp. | reverse complement strand
TGAGCCGCAGCGCGGAAAACAAATTTGGCGGCACCGGCATTCGCGCCTTGGTCCTCACCCCGACACGCGAACTGGCCGCCCAAGTGGAAGAGTCGGTGCGCACCTACGGCAAGTACCTGCAACTGAGCAGCGCCGTGATTTTTGGCGGCGTTGGCATGAACCCACAAATCAGCAAACTCAAAAAAGGCGTGGACATTTTGGTCGCCACACCCGGGCGCTTGTTGGACTTGCAGCAACAAGGCATGCTGGACTTGGGCCAAGTCCAAATGCTGATTTTGGATGAAGCCGACCGCATGCTCGACATGGGCTTTATCCACGATGTCAAAAAAGTCCTCGCCTTGGTGCCCAAGGAAAAACAAAGCCTGCTCTTCTCGGCCACCTTCAGCGACGAAATCCGCGAACTGGCCAATGGTTTACTCAAAAACCCCCAAAGCGTACAAGTCACCCCGCGCAACACCACGGTGCAGCGCATTACCCAAGTCATCCACCCCGTGGGGCGCGGCAAGAAAAAAGCGCTGCTCGCACACATCATCAACAGCCAAAACTGGAGCCAGGTTTTGGTGTTTACCCGCACCAAATTCGGGGCCAATAACGTTGCCGAATTCCTGGAAAAAAACGGCATCACCGCCATGGCCTTGCACGGCAACAAAAGCCAGTCTGCACGCACCCAAGCCCTGAGCGGCTTCAAAAGCGGCGAAGTGCGGGCCTTGGTTGCCACCGACATTGCCGCCCGCGGCATCGACATTGATGACCTGCCGCACGTTGTGAACTACGAAATCCCCAACGTCAGCGAAGACTACGTGCACCGCATTGGCCGCACGGGCCGCGCAGGTGCCGATGGCGCTGCGGTCAACCTAGTCTGCTTGGACGAAGAGGGCTTCATGCAAGACATCGAGCGCTTTACCAAACAAAACATTGAAGTGCGCCATGTCGAAGGGTTCGGCCCCGAACCCGGCGAAACCGCAGAGCCTATCGCCATGGGGCGGCAAACCATCTGGGGCGGCGCAGGCAAACCCCCAAGCCGCGACGTCATGCAAGCCGCCGCCAAAGCCGCACGCAGTGAAATGCTGCAACGCACACGCGAAAACAAAGCCCAGCCAAACGCCCGTGCAGAAGGCAACCGCCAACAACCCCAGCGTGCAAGCCAAGGGCCGCGCCCCCCATCGCGCAACAACAACACCGCCCCTTACGGACAAGGGCCACGCCCCCAAGGCCCGCGCCCCGCTAACAACCCAAGCCGTGGGCGCAACATGGGACAGCCTGCGGGCTTTGCCAACGAGCCCCGCGAGCCCCGCCCCCCCCAAGGCCAACCCGACCCCATGCGCACCAGCGTTGACATGATGGCCGAACGCGGGGCCCGACGTGGCGGCGGAGGCTCCGGCTACCGTGGCGGCGCAGGTGGTGGCGGTGGCTACGATGGCGGCTACGGCGGCGGCAACCGCTCTGGCGGCGGCGCTCGCCCCAGCAACGGCGCACGCGGCCCCCGCTCTGGCGGCAACTTCAACCGCTAACCACGCAGGCCCGCGACAGCGCTGGGGTGGGCTTGTAATAGGCTCCCCCGCAGATCTGTACGCAAGCAAACCCAAAAATGCGCCTACAGGCGCATTTTGCTTTGAACAAGGCTATCGCTTGCTCAGAGTTAGCACTTTTGCTAACATGGTGCATGGCGTTTGAAATTCATTACTTTCATGAGCGCGTTTATGCTGAAGTGCAATCATGGCCTGTGGATGTGTTGGCTGACTATGCGCGATTGGTGGAACTTCTCACGGAACACGGGCCAAGCCTGCGCTTGCCACATTCGCGCGCCTTGGGTGACGGTTTGTTTGAATTGCGCCCACGCGGCCGCTCAGGAATTGGTCGGGCGTTTTATTGTTTTTTGCTGGGCAAGAGAGTGGTCGTTCTGCATGCGTTTGTAAAGAAGTCGCAGCAGACGCCAGACAACGAATTGAAGATGGCGCGAAAACGCCTCAAGGAGGTGATGCATGGCTGACCTGAAATACAAACCCGTTTCGCACAACCACACTGAATTTTTGGCGGCAGCACGGCTTCGCCCTGGGTTCAAGGATGCGTACGACAGTCTTGCGCTCGAATACACGGTTGCAAGTCAAATGCTGAAGGCCCGTGCAAATGCGGGCTTGACACAAGATGCTGTCGCAGAGCGCATGGGCACCACAAAGAGTGCCGTTTCGCGCTTAGAAAGTGCTGGACGGCACGCGCCATCGTTGGCCACATTAAAAAAGTACGCCGCAGCGGTTGGCTGTGATCTACAGATAAAACTCGTACCCCACAAGGCGGCATGACATCGAACTGCGCACGCCATCAGATGGCTGTGCCTGCGCTGAATTTGCTGCACCGAATGCGCCAGCGCTCGAAAACACAACAACCCTTGGCTGAATGCAGGCAGATGCGCTTGGCGCACAATGGCGCTTATGCGAATACTCCACACCATGCTGCGCGTTGGCAACCTTCAACGCTCCATCGACTTTTACACCCAGGTGCTGGGCATGCAACTGCTGCGCACCTCGGAAAATCCACAATACCAGTACACACTGGCATTTCTCGGTTACGAAAAAAACCCAGCCCAAGCGGAGATTGAGCTCACCTACAACTGGGGGGTCGAAAAGTACGAGCTGGGCACCGCCTATGGCCATATTGCGCTGGGCGTACCCGACGTTTACAGCGCCTGTGCCAGCATCAAAGCCGCAGGCGGTAACGTCACACGCGAGGCTGGACCGGTGCAAGGCGGCAGCAGCGTGATCGCGTTTGTGACCGATCCCGATGGCTACAAAATCGAGCTGATTCAGCGGGATGCGTGACCACAGGCACGGCCACGACCACAACGCTATTTTTTAAACCATGGCGTGAAGTCGCTTCGCCGGCTACGTCTAAAGCTTTTGTGAAGCTTTTTCAAAGTTTTCCCCGAAGCTTTTCCCGAAGCTTTTTTGAAATTCAAACAGAAGCGGGACAGTCGAAACAGTTGAAACAGTCGGAACTGAT
>JBIPME010000378.1:0-2997 GCA_044369275.1 Rhodoferax sp. | reverse complement strand
ATAAAAATTGCAAAAACTCGGCCAACATCAAACCCCCCTCCCACGCGCAAGGTGTTGCACAAACCGTGGCCCCCAACTTGGGCCCCAACCTAGCCCGCAAAGGGGCAGCAAAGCTTCTTGAAAGCGCTCTTCAAAAATAATCCGATGACGGGGCACAGCACACTCCTGTTGGTTTAACTGGCAAATCAAGCATCTCAATCATCTGACTTTCGCGCCATTTGATGGATATCAATCTTTTTGTATTGTTGCATCCGTTTGAATTGCGGTCAATTAAAAAGATACATATTTTTGCAAAAAATAATTATTTTCGTATCGCTTTAGGGTTTTTACTTAGGCTTTTGCTGTGTTTGAATTAGGGTTTATACCAATTCAATATTCGTTTGATTGCATTGTTTTTTTATTAATTTCTACTAAATTTTTACTAAATTACTGCTTGTTTTTTACTTAACTCCCCAGTTTTTTTGCGTAAAATTAATGTGAATTGATTTTTTGAAATTGAATTGACTATTAATTGAATACGTTTCAATAAAAAAAATACGATAATTGGTATCGTTATGGGCGGAGCCCATCAACGCCGTTGAAAACGGCATGGCCGCATGCGGCGCGCAGCAATTTCGGGTGCCGCAGTGCGCATGTAAGTGTGGGGTGCCTGTTCAGGGCGTGGCTGCGCTCGCGGTGCTAGGCGGGGCGTGGGTTTGCAGATTTGCGCAGCGCTGCGCTCGGTGCTGGGCGATTAGGCAGGGCAGGCCCGTGCTTGGGCGGGTTTTTTAAGCCTCCGAGGGCTTGTCCATGTCTAAATCGATGCTGTGTTCAAAGCGATTCGAAACCCTAAGCGAGGTGGGTGGCGTGCTGCCGTTGGAAAGCCGCACATGCGCATCGAGGTGCTGCTCTGACAATGCCAGCAACTTGCGGTACAGCTCGCGGCACAGTTGGCGTGCACGACTGCCAGGCCAGGCCTGTGGCAGCAAGCCTTGCGGTAGCTGCGGGTCGCGCAGCAGCAATTTGCGCACGTCGTGGATCAGCAGGGTGCGCAGTAAAAAAGCGCTTTCGGCTGAAAATTGCGCGGGAATACCGGTTGAGAGCGCATGGCGAATGGGCGCGTATTTGGATAAAAAGTCTTCGTACGAGGTGGCCAAGCTGTCTAAGTTCCATGCGGCCTGCACCATGTCGAGGTCGGTGGCGCATTGCGCGGCTTTGGAGTTCACCGCAATCAGCGGTATGAGGTGTGCCAGCAGCGCAGACAGGCCGTCAGCGGCCAAGCTGTCCATGGCGTTGTCTAGGTCCGCTGTGGGGTGTACGAAGCAGCCCGAAGCCGTCTCGCCAAAGCCCTGCCAAAACAAGGCTCTGCGCAATTGCTCGCGGTTGCGCTGTGTGAGTTCGCCCACCACCATGACCAAGCGCCAGCGCCGGTCCCAGTTGGGAATGTCGGCAGCATAAATTTGCTTAGACGCCTCCTCAAATCGGCGTCGGCCAGAGGCGGAGAGTATGTAATCGGTGCGCCGCCCCAATGCCTCGGACTGCAGCCACTCCTCTTTGACAAGCCGGTAGACCGCGGTGCGAACCAGGCGTTCGCTCACCCCCAAGGGTTGCAGCAGCAAGATCATGCTACCCAGTGAAACCCGTCCACCACGCGGCAAAATTGCATCGCCAAACACGGTCGTGATCAGCGAGCCTGCTTGGATGCGGTCATTTTGGCGAAATGCCTCTAGCAGGGCTTGCATCGCTTCGGTGGCACTATCTTTCAACATGGCAAAGGGTAGGAGGGTTAGGGATGCAGTGGGTTGGCGCAATGGTTTTCTCATCGCACCCAAGCAAGAGGAGCCGGGGCTTGATACGCAAGGCACATTGCTGTCTTTGCAGCATTGCATGTACAGCGGCAGCTTGCGTGTTATTGCACCGCGCGTGCATCTTAAACCATACGCTGGGAGCGGCTGCCTGCTGCGCCCCTCAAGCCCATCCCCAGCCATGCAGGCCGGGGCAATGTACAACCCGGCCTACTGGTGAAACTGGTGGCGTTAATGACATTAATGACGTTAATGACGTTAATGACGTTAATGACATTAATGACGTTACTAACGTTATTGAAGTTAGTGGAGCAGGTAAGAGTCCTCGTTGTCTTCAAAGTACTCGGCATCAATGGCGGCGTCGTACGCGGCCAGTGCGGCCATGGCTTCTTTGGTCAGGGGGATCAAGGGCTTGTCCAAGGGGCGCAGTTTGTGGCGGCGCAGGCCGCGCAATTGCTGGGAGCGCTCCATGACTTGCAACACCAGTTCGGGTTCCATCATGAGGCTAAATGGGTTCAATGCGACAGTATTTTCTTTCATCTTCATTCTCCTGTAGTTCAGATCACAAAATGTCTGGGGCTTAGGAGAAATGTACCGAGAGGCCCGTGCCGCTGGAGTCGGCAAGTGGCTGTAAAGCGTGTAGGAATTTGCCTTACAGCCTGTCGGTGAGGGGCCTGGTATCGCAGCGCCGTGCAGCGCCGCGCCGCAGCTTAGATCAGCCGCACTTTGACGGGTTTGCCTTTGATCCGACCGGCGTTGAGTTTGTCGCAAGCGGCCTGGGCAATGTTGCGTGCCACGGCGACAAACGTGCAGAACTCGGTGACCTGAATTTTGCCAATTTGTTCGCGTGTATAGGCTTGGGAGCCTTCTGCATTGGTGAGTGCGCCCAGCACGTCGCCGGGGCGAATTTTTTCTTTGCGTCCACCCAAAATTTGCAAGGTCACCATGGGGGGCAAGAGGGGGGCGTTGCTGGTTGGGCTTAGCGTGTCGGGGGCAAACCAGACGCTCGGGGACTTTTGGTATTGCTCAATTTTGGCCACCGAGGCCATCTCTTGCAAACTCACCAGACTCAGCGCCAAACCCGCCTCGCCAGCGCGCCCCGTGCGGCCAATGCGGTGGACGTGCACTTCAGCGTCTGGGGAGATGTCTACGTTGATAACCGCCTCCAGCTGCGCAATATCGAGCCCCCGCGAAGCCACGTCGGTGGCCACCA
>JBIPME010000032.1:0-9566 GCA_044369275.1 Rhodoferax sp. | reverse complement strand
GCTTGCCAGCCCGTGGCAGAGCCCGTGGCGTTTTCTAGCATGATGCAGTCCACAGGGCACACAGGGATGCACAAAGCGCAGCCCGTGCACAGGGGTTCGACGACGGTGTGCATGTATTTATTGCTGCCCAAAATGGCATCAACGGGGCAGGCTTTAAGGCAAAGGGTACAGCCTATGCACCAGTCTTCATCAATGAAGGCCACGCTGCGCGGGCTTTCTTGGCCGTAGTCTGGGTTGAGTGCCAATAGGGGTTGGCCCGTAATGGCGCTCAGTCGCGCAATGCCCTGCGCGCCTCCTGGCGGGCATTGGTTGATGGGGGCTTCTCTCTGGGCAATGGCTTGGGCATAGGCTGCGCAGTCGGGGTAACCGCAGCGCGTGCATTGGGTCTGGGGAAGCGCCTCTAGGATGGTTTGGGCCAATGTGGCAGGCGCGCTGTCCTGCGTATTCACTTTTTGCGAGGGGCTTTGCGGACGTTGGTGCTGGTGTCGCTAGGCTGGGGCTTGCTGCTGTTGCTGGACGCAATAAATTTTCTGATTTCAGGGTAGACATTGTCACGCCAGCGTCGGCCTGAAAAGATGCCATAGTGCCCAGCGCCAGCCACATCAAAGTGGTGTTGTTCCGAGCTGGGCACGCCGGTGCAAATGGCATGCACTGCACGGGTTTGGCCTGAGCCTGAGATGTCGTCTAATTCGCCTTCTACAGAGAAGAGGGCGGTGGTTGTGATGTCGCTGGGTCGAACGCGCTCCAGTGTTCCATCGGGACTGCGTACATCCCACGTTCCATTCACGAGGGCAAACTCTTGAAACACGATGCGTATGGTTTCTAGGTAGTAGTTTGCGTCCATGTCGAGCACAGCGTTGTACTCGTCGTAAAACTTACGGTGCGCCTCGGTGCTGGCATCGTCACCTTTGATGAGGTCTTTAAAGTATTCGTAGTGGCTTTTGGCATGGTTGCTGGGATTCATGGCAACAAAGCCAGAGTGTTGCAAAAACCCTGGGTAAACGCGTCTGCCTGCGCCTGGAAAAGAGTTGGGAACGCGGTAGATGACGTTGTTCTCAAACCATTCAAAGCTTTTGTTCATGGCCAAATTGTTGACCGCAGTGGGCGATTTGCGGGCGTCGATGGGGCCGCCCATCATGGTCATGGACAAGGGAGTGGTTTCACCACGGCTGGCCATCAGAGAGACCGCTGCCAGCACGGGAACGGTGGGTTGGCATACGCTCATAACGTGGCAGTTACCGTAACGTGCTTGCAAATGCCGAATGAATTCTTGAACGTAGTTCACGTAGTCATCTAGGTGAAACTCACCTTCGCTTAAAGGTACTAAGCGTGCATTTTTCCAGTCCGTAATGTAGACCTTGTGGTCTTGAAGCATGGTTTTGGCGGTATCGCGAAGCAGCGTGGCGTAGTGGCCAGAGAGAGGTGCCACGATGAGTACAACGGGTTGCTCCTTGAGTTTGGCCAAGGTTGTGACATCGTCGCAATAGCGCTTGAAGCGGCGCAGTTCGCAGAATGGTTTGGTGATTTCGACTCTTTCGTGAATCGCTACTTCTGAGCCTTCTACGGTAATTGTTTTAAAGCCAAACTCTGGTTTTTCGTAGTCTTTGGCTAAGCGATGGGCGAGGTCATAACCCGCAGCAATGCGCTGTGAAAATGGGCTTTGCCCCAAAGGCGATAAGGGGTTTCCATACACCTTGGACGCCGTCTGTGCCAGACCAGCAAAAGGCTCCATTAAGGCGCGTTGTGTCTCATAGAGCTGGTATAGCATGGGCGTTCCTAGGTGGTAAATGTTGCAGTGCAATATATCAGACTATTTTCGCAATGCAAGCGCAGACGTAGTCGATGTTGTGGTTGTTCAGTGCTGCTACGCACATGCGGCCTGTGTCGGTTCCGTACACGCCAAATTCGTTGCGCAAACGTACCATTTGGTCCTTAGACAGGCCAGAGTAGCTAAACATACCTATTTGGCGGGTAATGAAATCCATGTTTTGGTGCACACCAGCGGCTTGGAGTCCGTCGACCAATTGTTGGCGCATGGCTTTAATGCGTACGCGCATCTCTGCGAGTTCTTGCTCCCAAAGCGTGCGCAGTGCGGGTGTATTAAGCACCTGTGCCACCACGGCTGCACCGTGGGTGGGTGGGTTGGAGTAGTTGGTGCGAATCACGATTTTGAGTTGACTCAGCACGCGGCTGGCTTCTTCCTTGTCATTGCACAACACGGACAGGGCACCTACGCGCTCCCCATAGAGGCTGAAGCTTTTGGAAAAGGAGGTTGCTACTAAAAAGTTGAGCCCTGCTTTGACAAATTGGTTGATGACTGCACCGTCTTGCGCAATGCCGTGGCCAAAACCTTGGTAGGCCATGTCGAGGAAGGCGGTGAGTTGTTTGGTTTTCACGGTGGCAATCACCTGGTCCCATTGTTCGGGCGTAATGTCGTAGCCCGTGGGGTTGTGGCAACAGGCGTGCAGCACGATGATGGTGCCGGGCTCGGCTGCATGCAGGCTGCTGAGCATGGCATCAAAGTCCACGCCTTGCCGTGCAGCGTTGTAGTAGGCGTAGGTGCTGACTTCAAAGCCCGCATTGCCAAAGAGTGCACGGTGGTTTTCCCAGCTGGGGTCAGAAATCAGCACTTTGGCATTGGGGGAGATGGTTTTTAAGAAATCCGCGCCGATTTTGAGGCCGCCGGTTCCACCAATGGCTTGGATGGTGGCAATACGCTGGGAGTGCACCGGCTCGCTACCGGCACCAAAAACCAGTGTTTTGACGGCGCTGTCATAGGCCGCAATGCCATCGATGGGCAAGTACCCACGTGCAGTAGGTTTTTCCATCATGGTTTTTTCTGCATTTTGTACGCATTGCAGCAACGGAAGCTTGCCGTTATCGTCAAAATAAACGCCAACGCCTAGATTAACTTTGCGGGGGTTCGGGTCAGCATTGAACTGTTCGTTGAGGCCCAAAATGGGATCGCGCGCCGCCATTGCAACGTTTGAGAAAAGAGACATGAACAAGAGTCCTGTGGGTGTGAATGGGAGGGTTGTATTTTAGCGGTCCGCAGTTCGCTGCGGGTGGTAAGTGAGGGTAACAGATGGTACGGGGCAGTAATGGGTAGTAATGGGCAGTAAGGGGTGTGGCGTTTACCACGGCGCGGAACAAGCGCTAAGCATTAAAGCGCACGGTAAAGCGTGTGCCCAAGCCATTTTCTCCACCGCCTATTTCCAGTGTTCCGCCCAGTTGGCGTGCCAAGGTTTGCACCACGAGCATGCCCAAGCTTTTGGACGCTTTGAGGTCAAAACTGGGGGGCATACCTGGCCCTTGGTCGCTGATGCTCAGGGTATTTTCTTGGCCCTGTGCGTCGTAAGAGACGTGCACTTCACCGCCTGCATATTTGGCAGCGTTGGTGACAAGTTCGTTCACGATCAGCCCCAAGGGTTGTATCCAAGTGGTGGGCACTTGCGTGTCATTGCCGCTGACTTGGATGCGGCTGTGCAAGATATCGCCGAGGTCGGCGCACAGGCGTTGCAGGTAGTTCAAGCAGGAGATGGTGTCGCCATTGCTGGTGTAAAAGTGCCGATGTACACGGGCCACGGCCAGCACGCGATCGGCAGCCCTTTGGAGTTGCTGTGTGGGCTCGGTGCCGGCGCGTAGACTTTGCAGGGTCAGCATATTGGAGACAAATTGCAGGCTGTTCATGACCCGGTGGTCGATTTCTCGCACCATTACCGCAGAGTGCGCTGCCGCAAGCCGGGCCGATAGCCGCAGCTCTAATTGGTCCACCACGAGGCTGGCGAGGTCCTGCAAATCTGCGATCAGCGAAGGGTCCACTTGCCTAGGTGTTTTGTCGAGCGCGCACAATGTGCCCAAGTTATACCCATCGCTGGTGTGCAGCGGGACTGCAGCATAAAACCGCAGACCCAACTCACCGGCTACCAAGGGGTTGGCCAGAGACCGCGGGTCGTATTTCGCATCGTTGAGGACATAGGGTGTGTCGTTGAGGATGGCCGAGGCGCACAGCCCCATCTCTCTGGGGATCTCGGGGGCATCGAGTCCGTAGCGTGATTTGAACCAAATGCGATCTTTGTCGACAATGCTGATGATGGCAATTGGCACCTGAAAACGCCGGGCCACCATGGCCGTAATCCGTTCAAATGCGCCGTCGGGCGGGGTGTCTAGCACGTCGTAACGCCGAATGGCCTTAAGGCGTTGTACTTCGTTATCCGGGAGGATTTTTTGCAGTGGCGGGTTCATAGCATTGATCTTGGGTAAGAAATAATTATACGAATCAACCCCGTATGATTCGCTGTTTAATGTGGTGAATGTATCTAAAATGCCTGTTTGGGACTTGATTTG
Source organism: Rhodoferax sp. (assembly GCA_044369275.1). Taxonomy (GTDB): domain Bacteria; phylum Pseudomonadota; class Gammaproteobacteria; order Burkholderiales; family Burkholderiaceae_C; genus Allorhodoferax. The sequence goes on along the minus strand of JBIPME010000032.1, from coordinate 5,219 downwards.
ATCTTGCAAACATCACGGATGTTGTTTCTTCGGTTGATGTGGCGTAGCTAAGGCAATTGGGATGGGCTGGAGCCAAGTGTTCGCTGGGATTTCGTAATCAACATGTTTCGCGTGGTAAAAACCTACGCCATACCTTGTGATCCGGTTAGGCCTTGCATTGGCATTCGTTGCGTGCTTAAGCTAAGCTGGTTTTGCATACTTTCTGTTTGATAGCCGATAAAGAAAACCCCATGATTTCTGAAGAAGTTCGCCAAGAGGTGCGGCAGCGTTTGCGTGCTGCCGAATGCGAGCACCACGCCAAAGTGGTACTCGCGATTGAATCCGGTAGCCGCGCATGGGGCTTTGCTTCTCCCAACAGTGACTATGACGCCCGTTTCATCTACGTTCATTCCCCAGACTGGTATCTATCGGTGGGACTCGAAGAAAAGCGCGACGTGATTGAATACCCAATCGTGGATGACATGGACATCAATGGTTGGGATGTGCGCAAGGCATTGCGCCTGTTTTCCAAATCCAACCCAGGCTTTGTCGAGTGGATTCAATCACCCATTGTGTACGAGTCCGCAGGCGTATTCCAGCAAAGAGCGCGGGAACTTTTGCCGCAGGTCTACTCCATTACAAGTGGCATTTACCATTACCGCAGCATGGCTAAGACCAACTACCGCGGCTATTTGCAAACGGAGCAAGTGCCGTTAAAAAAATACTTTTACGTGCTCAGGCCACTGTTGTCAGTCCGTTGGCTGCAGCGCTACCAAACGCCTGCGCCGATTGAGTTTCAGCGTTTGCTGGAATGTATTCAAGGCGAGCAAGGACTGGGCATGGCGATTGACGACTTGCTGGCGTTAAAACGTGCCTCCCCTGAGTTGGGGCTTTCACCCCAAATTGCGCCTATCCAAAGATTTATCGAGCGCGAATTGGAGCGATTGGAGTCCATTGCCCCCATTCAAAATGACAGGACAGACGTTGAGCCATTGTTGTCGGATTTGTTTCGTGCAGTGCTCAAAGAAACATGGGGCTGAAGTGCTTGCATGCAGTGCGTGTAGTGCGTGATTGCGGTCCCAGCTTTCCAGCTTCAGCGCATGGCAAGTATTGCCGCTGCGTTGCCTGCATGCCTTGTTTGCGCTTGCTTTAGTATGCAAGCTGTAACTGTGTAGCGGCCAGTAGCTGCTGCGTTGTGTGCGCATATGCTGGCCTGGAAAGTGGGTACGGCTGTTGTGCATGTTTTTTGCATGTTTTTTTGCATGCTTGATGGTTTCAGGCCGGTGCTTTTTTTACTCAAATCTTCTTTATATGGCTGTTCTTCCCCCTTTGGATTCTTTGGCAGACCTGACGGAGCAATCTGCGCGCAGCGGTGAGTTTGTGCATTTCCCAGACTCGCCCTTTGCATTGTTTCAGCCTTACCCGCCCGCAGGGGACCAGCCTAAGGCGATTGACTTGCTGGTGGAGGGCGTCAACGATGGCGAGGTTTTTCAAACCTTGCTGGGGGTGACGGGCTCGGGCAAGACTTTCACCATGGCCAATGTGATTGCCCGGCTAGGGCGCCCCGCCATCGTTTTTGCACCGAACAAAACGTTGGCTGCGCAACTCTACAGTGAGTTCAGAGAGTTTTTCCCTGAAAATGCGGTGGAGTATTTTGTAAGTTACTACGATTACTACCAGCCTGAGGCTTACGTTCCGCAGCGTGATTTGTTCATTGAAAAAGACTCGGCCATTAACGAGCACATTGAGCAGATGCGGCTTTCATGTACCAAAAGCGTGCTGGAGCGGCGCGATGTGGTCATTGTGGCCACGGTCTCGGCGATTTACGGCATAGGGCAGCCTGAGGCGTACCACAAGATGGTCATGACGCTGCGCACGGGCGATAAAAAGGGCCAGCGCGACATGATTGCGCAGCTGGTGCGCATGCAGTACCAGCGCAACGACTTGGATTTTTCACGGGGTACTTTCCGCGTTCGTGGCGATACCATTGATATTTTCCCCGCTGAACACAGCGAGATGGCGATTCGGGTGGAGTTGTTTGACGATGACATTGAGTCTTTGCAACTGTTTGACCCTTTAACGGGGCGCATTCGGCAGAAAATTCCCCGCTTCACGGTTTACCCTGGCAGCCATTACGTGACCCCCCGCGAGCAGGTGTTAGCCGCTGTGGAGAGCATCAAAATTGAGCTGGCAGATCGGCTGAAAGTGTTTGTGGCGGATGGAAAACTGGTGGAGGCGCAACGTTTGGAGCAGCGCACCCGGTTTGATTTGGAGATGCTCAGTGAGGTGGGGCATTGCAAGGGGATTGAAAACTACTCCCGCCATTTAAGCGGCGCAGCGCCCGGCGAGCCACCTGCAACCTTGACCGATTACCTGCCCAAAGACGCACTGATGTTTCTAGACGAGAGCCATGTGCTCATTGGCCAGTTCGGGGGCATGTACAACGGTGACCGCTCCAGAAAAACCACCTTGGTCGAATACGGCTTTCGCTTGCCCAGCGCTTTGGACAATAGGCCGTTGAAGTTTGAAGAGTTTGAGACCAAGATGCGCCAGGCTATTTTTGTTTCGGCCACCCCCGCCCAATGGGAAAAAGACCATGCTGGGCAGGTGGTCGAACAGCTGGTGCGCCCCACGGGCTTGGTCGATCCTGAGGTGGAGGTGCGCCCCGCCACCAGCCAAGTTGACGATGTGCTGCAAGAAATACGCATCCGTGTAGACAAGCACGAGCGGGTGTTAATCACCACACTCACCAAACGCATGGCCGAGCAATTGACTGATTATTTAAGTGAAAACGGCGTCAAAGTGCGTTACTTGCACAGTGACATTGACACCGTGGAGCGGGTTGAAATACTGCGTGATTTGCGGCTGGGTGCTTTTGACGTGCTGGTGGGGATTAATTTGTTGCGCGAAGGACTCGACATCCCCGAAGTCTCCTTGGTGGCCATTTTGGATGCCGACAAAGAAGGCTTTTTGCGCTCCGAGCGCTCCTTAATCCAAACCATTGGCCGCGCTGCCCGCAACTTAGAGGGGCGCGCCATTTTGTATGCAGACAAAATCACAGACTCCATGGAGCGCGCCATAGGCGAGACCCAGCGCAGACGCACCAAGCAAATTGCCCACAACTTGGAGCAGGGTATTACCCCCAGAAGCATTGTGAAAAAAGTGCGTGATTTGATCGATGGGGTCTACAGCGAGAAGGCGGGCAAAGAAGCCCAGCGCTTAGAAAGAGACGCGCAGCAGCGTGCGCAGATGGAGGGCATGAGCGAGAAAGACATCTCCCGTGAAATCAAGCGTTTGGAGAAGCTAATGATGGAACATGCGCGCAACCTAGAGTTTGAAAAGGCCGCTCAGACGCGTGACCAGCTTAGTATGTTGAAAAAACAAGCCTTTGGAGCGCCAGGCAGCGACAGCCTAGCGCTAAAAGCCCCCTAGCCAAGGGCTTGGGTGCCTAAGTGTTTTGCGCTGTCAATGTCGCCCCATTCTTCACCGATAGCACATAGGTGCTGCATAGACAGCTGGTGGACACCCCCTCAATTTGCGGCACAAGGGCAAAGAGACTCTGGCTAAACGGGTGATAGCCAATACCAGACTAAAAGACTGGGATTAATGGTATGCTTGACTTTATTAGTCAACCAATTTGAGCGTTTTTACCAGCGACTTAAGGAGCCATCTATGCGTCTCACTACGAAAGGCCGTTTTGCGGTCACTGCCATGATTGATTTGGGGCTGCGCCAAAGTAGTGGCCCGGTGACGTTGGCTGCCATTAGCCGCCGCCAGCATATTTCACTGTCCTACCTCGAGCAGTTGTTTGGCAAATTACGCCGACACGCTTTGGTTGAGTCCACCCGAGGGCCTGGTGGTGGTTACATGCTCGCGCGCAAGGCCTCTGAAATTACGGTGGCGGACATTATTGTTTCTGTGGATGAGCCCATTGATGCCACCCAGTGCGGCGGAAAAGAAAATTGTTTGGGCGATGGCAATCGCTGTATGACACACGATTTATGGACCTCTTTGAACGTGCGGATGGTCGAGTTTTTGGACTCTGTGAGCCTGCAAAAGCTGGTGGATGACCAATTGGTCAAAGGCGTTCAAGTGGAGGAGCAGCCTACCGTTAAGCGTGCCATTTCGGCCATGCCGGTAGTCAAGCCTGCGCACATGAACGTTCCCAATTCCGTCTTTGCCTTGGGGAATGCTTTTTCCAAGAGCTAGAGGATTGTTCGTAAGCTTGAAGCCATCTTGGTGCGGGCTGCGTGGGCTGCTTGCGCCAAGCGGATGTGGCTGACGCTGACCATTGCGAATGGCATTGGCATTTCCGTGCTGCCTAGCAGGCGTGCATTGATTTTTTAATTTTTAGATTTATTTTGGTACCGAGTTTGTTATGGATACGACCCCTCATTTCCCGATTTATATGGACTACAGCGCAACCAACCCCTGTGACGAGCGGGTGGTGGATGCCATGGTGCCTTGGTTACGCAACCATTTTGGCAATCCGGCCTCACGCAGCCATGCTTGGGGTTGGGAGGCCGAGGCCGCCGTTGAGCAAGCGCGTGGTCAAGTTGCCAACCTGATCGGCGCGGACCCGCGTGAAATTGTTTGGACATCGGGTGCAACCGAATCCAACAATCTGGCCATTAAGGGTGCCGCGCATTTTTACAAATCCAAAGGCAAACACCTGATCACGGTGAAAACGGAGCACAAGGCAGTTTTGGACACCTGCCGTGAATTAGAGCGCCAAGGGTTTGAGGTGACTTACTTGGACGTGCAAGAAGACGGGCTTCTGAATCTGGACGTGTTCAAGGCCGCAGTACGCCCTGACACCATTTTGGCGAGCGTGATGTTTGTGAACAACGAAATCGGCGTGATCCAAGACATCGCCGCCATTGGCGCTTTTTGCCGTGAAAAAGGCATTATTTTCCACGTGGATGCAGCGCAGGCCACGGGGCGGGTAGACATTGATTTGGCGACTTTGCCCGTAGACCTCATGAGCCTGACCGCGCACAAAACGTACGGCCCCAAAGGCGTTGGCGCTTTGTTCGTGCGACGCAAACCGCGGGTGCGTTTGGAGGCGCAAATGCATGGCGGTGGGCACGAACGTGGCATGCGCAGCGGCACGTTACCAACCCACCAAATTGTGGGTATGGGCGAGGCGTACCGGATTGCAAAAGAGGAAATGGCGGCTGAAAACCTGCGCATCCGTGCCTTGCACGAACGCATGTTAAAAGGCTTGGAAGGCATTGAAC
>JBIPME010000375.1:0-3010 GCA_044369275.1 Rhodoferax sp. | reverse complement strand
CGCACCACCTGTCGGTCTAGTTTGTCAACGAGTTCGTCTACGGCGGCGTACAAGTCTTCGTGCGAACTCTCGGCAAACAGGTCATTGCCTTTGACGTGAATGTTGCATTCAGCGCGCTGTCTACGTGTTTTTTCTTTTTGTTTCTCCACGGTTAAAAGAACTTTCACATCGACTAATTGGTCGAAATGCCGAACTATCCTATCCATTTTGCCCGCCACGTAACTGCGTAGTGCAGGCGTAACCTCTAGGTGATGTCCACTGATTGTCAAATTCATAAAAATCCCTCCAGTTGGTTTCAAGGTCGAAAAAAATCACGGATTTATGGTTCGTCGTTGGACCCACTATGCGCCTGAAAAATGTGCTTGGCAATATTTTTCTGTGACGCAGCGCAGCACAAGCGGCTTAACAACAAAGGTTTTATGAACGCGGTTTTATGCTGCTTTTTTCTCCGTTTTGTACTACGCCTTTCGCAACAATGACAGAACCTATGCTGGCAATTGCGCCCAAACACGCCGCCAGCCAATAGTTTTGAACCAAGCCTTGGGGGTCTCGGTTGATCACGTAGCCCCCCACCAAGGCCGCCAGCCCCATTGCCGCAGATTGCACCGAGGCGTTCAATGTCATGAAAGTTCCACGCAAAGCGGGGTTTCCCACCGAAGTCAAAATCGCCATTCCCGGAATCATGCGCCCGCTCACAAAAACAAAAAACAAGGTGGTCACGCACAAAGCCGCCGCAATGGGCACTGCTGGCAACAGCGTTAACACCAGCATCGGCACCGTGCACACAACGGCCAACAAACTGAAAGTTTTGTACGCGCCCCAACGGTCGCTGGTGCGACCAATCCAGCGCGCACTAAAGAGCGTGGCAACACCCCCGACCAAATAAATCAGCGGAATCTGCGTCGGTGTCAGGCCCACATTGGCCTGCATGAAAATCGTGATGTAAGGGATTACGGTGAACCCGGTAAACATCAACAACGCCGACATCACAAACGCCCGCTGGTGGTTGCGGTACTGCAAGGTCTGCACAATGCGTTTGGCAACGGATGTCGGTGCCGCTGCGGTTAAATGCGCATCCAGAGCAGGCAGCGTTTTGGCGGCCAAGAGCATCAACACCAAGCACATCGCTGCAATGGCCCAAAAAGGCGCTTGCCAGCTGAAATGCGCCGCCATCCAAAGCCCCAAAGGCACGCCTGCAACGGTGGCCACGGAGAACGAGGTCATCACCACCCCCATGGCCCGACCACGGCGCTCGAACACAATGGCATCGCCCACAATCGTTTGGCAAAGCGAAGACAAAACACCGCCAAATAGGCCCGCAGCAACCCGTGCGCAAAGCAAGCCGGTGTAGCTATCGGCCCAGCCACACGCCAATGTCGACAAGCCAAAGAAACCATAGAGCACCAGCACGAGCCGCTTACGGCTGTACTTATCAATATAGGTACTGGCCAAGAGGCCCGAAACACCCCCAGCCAGCGTGTATGCGGAAACCAGCAAGCCGAACTGGGCATCGTTAATCCCAAACAACTTCGTCAATGCCGGACCTAACGGCATCATGATCATGAAATCCAAAATGTTGGTGAACTGAATGCCCGCCAATGTCAACAAAAGGAAACGTTCTTGCTTGGGCGACAAAAGTGCAGCACCGGAAGGTAAAGGCATACAAAACACCTGCTATAGGGTTGAAAGAAGGGAGCCGGATCATAGCGGTTACGATGCAGGCTTTTCTTGCAACCCGTACAACCGTTATGACCATGCGTGCACCCAAGCCCAATTTCGGCCAAACCACTTCCATTCAAGCGCCACTCATTACCAGCTATTGCCTCGTTGCGCTGTTCTGTCTTGGCACCATGCTGTTTAAACTTTTACCAGGTTTATTGGCCATCTGCGTAGGGCTGCTGTTAACCTCTGCCTTGGTTGGAGCCCAGCGCCAACCGCGATGGCGCATCAAACCGACCATTGCTGCGACCATTGTGATTGTCTTGCCTATTGTCTTTTTAAGTTTTTTACTCGCCAACGCCAAAGGCATGGCTTTTGGTGCGCTGGGTCAGTACCAAGCACTGCTACACCATTTGGCAACCACCGTTTTAGAAATCCGCAAGAAATTGCCGCCCGAGCTAGCCAGTCACTTGCCGGATGAAATCCTCAACGTTCAAACGTGGCTGGCAAGCTATTTGCAATCACGCGCCCAATCGCTCACGGGCTTTGGTGCGGCCAGCTTGCGCGGCGGCTTTCTGGTCATGGTGGGCCTCATTGTGGGTGCCCTGATCGTTGGCACACCCTTCAAGCCATCCACCGCACCACTGCGCCTGGCCTTGCGCCAACGCGGCACCTACTTCATGGAATCATTCCGCCAAATCGTGGTCGCACAATTTTGGATTGCCGCCTTTAACGCCCTGTGCACCGCCATCTTTTTATTCATCGTTCTGCCCTTAGCGAACGTGCAAATGCCCTACCCCAGCGCCTTGGTGGCGCTCACTTTTTTTGCAGGCCTGATTCCCATTGTGGGCAACTTGCTCTGCAACGGCATCTTGACCATCGCAGGCATTTCCATCTCCCCCATGGTGGGCCTGGCATGTTTGCTATTTTTGGTGGCCATTCATAAATTTGAGTACGTAATCAACGCCAAAGTCGTTGGCAAACGCACCAACACCTCCGCCTGGGAATTGCTCATCGTCATGATCGTAGGGGAATCCATCTTTGGCGTTACGGGCTTGGTCGCAGCACCGCTCTACTACGCCTATGCCAAAAATGAACTGGTCCGCGCACAATGGGTCTAACGCCTGTGCACGCCAAGCTTGCGCGCGGTAGCGCAAAAGTGATTTCACGTTAACCACCTTGTCCGCCGCCCCCTAACCGCTTACCGGCTTTCTCTAGCCGCCACAGAGTGCGATAATTTCTACACCTTCGCTCTAGGAGAACCCTCTTTGGAAAACTACCCCAGTCGGTAGCTTCCAACTCCCTTCATTGCAACGGAGTTGGAAGCGCAACCTTCATACAACGCACCAAT
>JBIPME010000374.1:0-3015 GCA_044369275.1 Rhodoferax sp. | reverse complement strand
CAGGCGCGCTTGTTGCTGCGCAAGCGTGCCACCCAAGCCGGTAATTTGCAAAGCACTGCCTTGTTGCACAACGCCGCAGCCCAGCGCTCTGAGCGCGTCGAGCATGACACGGGTATCGTCGCTGTCGAGCACGTCGTGAACCGTGGTGCTGCCTTCGCACAATGCCGCAAGCAGCAGCACGCGGTTGGAAATACTCTTGGAGCCAGGCAGGCGAACCGTGCCTGCTGCATTGCACAGCGGGGGCAGGTCCAGAAAAGGAATGTTAAACATCGGGAATGAAGGACTGGAAGATGATTGACTGGGATTGACTGAAATTACCCGTAATTAACTGGAATTAGCTGGGATTGGCTACAGAACGCCGTTGAGCGCGCTACGCACCCCCCATACGCCAGCGCGTGCGCGCCACGCTGGCATCGGCAATCATGCGCTCTAGCTCTTGGGGTGTGCCTTGGGCAATCAGCGCCTCAAAAGCTTGCAATTGGGCTTGAAAGAGCTTGCTTTGCGCCAACAACTCGTCGCGGTTGGCCAGAAGAATATCGCGCCAAACCTTGGGGTCGCTGGCCGCAATCCGGCTAAAGTCCCGAAAACCGGGGCCCGCCAAAGATAAAAAGTGGGCCCCCTGGGCCTGGTCTGCAATGGCATTCATCAAAGCGAAGGCCAGCAAATGGGGCAGGTGGCTGACCGCGGCAAATGCCGCATCGTGCGCTTCTGGGTGCATCTGAACCACCTTGCTGCCCAAGGCGCTCCATACCGCAATCGCTTTTTCCAAGGCCTGCGCCTTGGTGTGCTCGGTGGGTGTGAGGATGACTTGGCGGTCTGCGTAAAGCTGGGCATCGGCATGGTCTACGCCCGAGACTTCTTTGCCTGCAATCGGGTGCGCAGGCACAAAAGCGCCCCAATGCTCTTGGGGTAATGTGCTGTAGGCCGCAGCCACCACGTCTTTCTTGGTCGAGCCCACGTCCATGATCAGCATATGGGGGTTAAGCAAGTGCCGGATGGCTTTGAACGTGGCCTCCGAGGCGGCCACGGGCACCGCCATCAAAACGATATCGGCCCCCGAGACGCACAGCAGTGCAGAAGGTGCTTCGATGTCAATAATGCCCAGCTGGTGGGCCCGCTCTGTGGTGGTGGGGGATTTGCTGTAACCGACCACGCGCTTGACCAGCCCCGCTTTTTTAAGCGCAAGCGCAAACGAGCCGCCCATGAGGCCGCAGCCAATTAATCCGAGTTGTTCAAACATAAGGCATCTTTGGGTCTGGCAATTAATCTGCCACGGGGTAAGTGCCAATTATTTTGTAAAAGGCGCAGAGTTCTTGCAGGTCCCGCAAGGCCGCAGCCACAGGGGCTTGGGAAGGGTGGCCCTGCAAGTCGATATAAAAATAATATTCCCACTCCCCCGAACGGGCTGGGCGCGACTCAAAGCGCGTCATGGAAACGCCGTGCTGTTTAAGCGGCACCAAAATGTCGTGCACCGCGCCGGGCCGGTTGGCCACCGAGACCACCAAACTCACACAATCTTTGCCGCAAGCCTGCGGTGCCGACATGACGGACGGCAGGCACACCACCACAAAACGGGTGCGGTTAAAGGCATCGTCCTGAATACCTTGCGCAGCCATGTACAGGCCAAACTCGGCGCCCGCACGCTCGCTGCCAATAGCGGCCCAGGCGTTATTTTGGGCGGCAAGCCGCGCACCTTCGGCATTGCTGGAGACAGCGCGCCGCTCAGCCTGCGGCAAATGGGTATTGAGCCATTGCTGGCACTGCGCCAATGCCTGGGGGTGGGCTAGCACCACCTCGATACCGGCCTTGGCGTCCTGCGCACGCAACAAATGGTGGCGCACCAGAAGGCTAATTTCGCCCACAATGTGCACGGGCGAGTGCAGCAGCAAATCCAAGGAGCGGGTAACCACGCCTTCTGTGCTGTTTTCTACGGGCACCACGCCAAACTCAGCGGCACCTGAAGTAGTGGCGTGGAACACATCATCAAAATTGGCACAAGGCACATGCGCAATGCTAGAGCCGAAGAAACGCTGGGCGGCCTCTTGGCTGAATGTGCCCGCAGGCCCGAGGTAGGCCACGCGTTGCGGCGCTTCTAGCGCACGGCAGGCGGACATGATTTCACGCCAAATCAAGGCCACACTGGCGTCTTTAATCGGGCCGGTATTGCAGGTTTGCAGGCCATGAATGACCTGCGCCTCGCGCTCAGGGCGGAACACTGCCGAGCCTTCCAAGCGTTTGATATCGCCCACCTCGCTGGCCAGCGCAGCACGCCGATTCAAGGCAGAGAGCAGCTCCTGGTCAACGGCATCAATCAGGGTGCGTAGTTCAAGCAAAGTTTTTGCCATAAGGTGCTTTATTTAGGGGCTGTAGATGCTGTTTAAATCGGGCTTATCCATGGGTGCGCTCAAATTCTTTCAAGTAACCCACCAGGGCTTGCACCCCTGCAAGCGGCATGGCGTTGTAGAGGCTTGCGCGCATGCCCCCCACGGACTTGTGCCCACGCAGTTGCAACAAACCGGCAGACTGCGCACCCGCCAAAAACGCCGCATTGAGGTTTTCATTGCGCAAGAAAAAAGGCACATTCATGCGCGAGCGGCAGGCCTTGTCTACGGGGTTGAAATACAAATCCGAGCCGTCAATCGCCGCGTACAGCAGTGCCGCTTTGGCGCTATTTTGCTGCGCCATGGCGGCGATCCCACCCTGCTTTTTAAGCCACTGAAAAACCAAGCCCGCCATGTAGATGGCATAGGTGGGAGGCGTGTTGTACATGGAGTCGTTGTCGGCCACGGTTTGGTAATTGAAAGCACTGGGGCAGACGGGCAGCGCGTGGCCCAGTAAATCCTCGCGCACCACGACCACGGTCAAACCGGCAGGCCCTAGGTTTTTTTGCGCCCCGCCGAATGCCAGTCCAATGCGGCTCCAGTCCATGGCACACGAAGCGACTTGGGAAGAAAAATCCACCACCAATGCAGCCTTGGAGCCCAAGGCTTGCAGGTCCGGCAAGGTGCTGAACTC
>JBIPME010000372.1:0-3017 GCA_044369275.1 Rhodoferax sp. | reverse complement strand
CCATGGCCCACTACACGGCCGAACCCCATTACCTGCAATATGTGGTGCGTGACTTTCAGGGCCAGCCTTTAGCGAATAAGCCGTATGTACTCATGATGGCAGACGGCACCTTCCAAGAAGGCATAACCAACGCGCAGGGACAAACACAGCAGGTAACCACCCATGGTCCAGAAACCGTGAACTTGTATGTGGAAGACCCAAGCCACCAAGGCTTCTTGGTTGATATTCAAGAAAAATCCGCCTAAATCCGCCTAAATCCGCCTAAATCGGACAAAAAACCATTTTTAAACCTTTCAACAGAAAACAAAACAACCATGCACGGTTTATTCAAGCTTTACTACAAATCGGGCGCAGCCATAGTGCCCTGCGCTGGCGTGCAATACCGCGTATTAACAACGGGTAACAAAATTCTCGTAGAAGGTGTTACGGACGCCTCCGGCCTGACCCGAGGTGTCCTCATGGGCGCCACCGCACAAGAGCTTAGGTTGGAGCTGCAAGAGGCACCGGGGAAATACGTCACACCCGATTACGTGCAAGACAAAAGCGACTTACCCGCAATGCATTTGCCAGCCAACTCCCCGAACACAAGCTTTCACATGCGCAATGTGCAACTCAAGCCCTATGTGCAAGCGCGATTTTTGAGCAGCGCTCGCCAACCCATCCCCAACGCCACGTTCAAAGCCTACGCCCGCGACCCCCAAGGCAAATTGGCTTTGGCAGTAGACAAAACAAGCAACAAACCGCTCACAGGCACCACCGATGCAAACGGTTGCACGCCCAAACTAGGGTACAGCGAGGCCTTGGTGGTGCAATTTCAAATCCCCAGCACCACCCTCAAAGTCAACTCCGAGAGTCTGGCGCCTGGGGTGCAAGGGCAGCACGCAATGCTGCATGACGTGCCTCTGAAGAGCGTAAGCAGCATAACGGCCCCCAACCCTAACCACACCGCTGTGGCCACGGGGAAAACCAGTTTGCCAGTGCTGATATCGCCCGAAGAAGAAGAGCTCATCATGATTACGCAGGAGGAGTTTGATCAGTTTGAAAAAGTAAGTGGCAAGCTCGACAGCGTGATTGCGGCCCTGCATGGGGCCAAACTCGACCACAGTAAGGCACTGGAGGCGGGCGATGCCAAAACCATTGAGGCTGCCGAGAAAAATCTTAATTTAGTACAAGATGAGGTCAAAAAAGAACTCAACGGCAACTTCAAAAAACTCGCAGACATCAAAGAAGTCATCACCCTAGAAACCTATAAAAAAGGAACAAATGCACCAGCAGGTGCCAGCGACATTGGGCTGCGCCGTCGCTACCTTTCAAGCGACAAATACATGCAACTGCGCAACAAGCGCTTGAATGAAACAGAGTTCAAAATCGACATCAAGTTCTTTCAAAAAAAAGTCGATGCGGCCAAGGCGGCCAAAAAAGCTGCCGAACTCGACCCCGTCACCGGCAATGCAGCTGCGCGTGAGGAGCATGCAGTGCGAGCAGCCATGGCAGCCCAGAGAAAAGCCGAGGCCGACCGCAAAGCCGCACTCAACCCAGCCACCACCCCAGTCCCCTAAACATTGAACACAAAAGCAACGAACGACTCTTTCAAAAAAATTGCCGACTCTCTGGTTAAAGAGTACGCCAAAGCTGAAAAGAAATGGAAAATAGACCCCAAGGTGTTCAACTTACTGGAATTGGCGGGCAATGAGTACGCCAATACGGTCATGAAAAGCGATACCTACCAAGTAGACGCCCAAGCCCAGTGGTTGCGTTTGGTCGGCGGTGGCGGTGCCAGTGCTGAGGCCAGTTGGGAAAAGAAAACAGTCCAGCTCCAAGGCAACTTGCAACTCAAGGCCGTGCTCTGCGAGGGGCAAACCACCGTGCAATGGGCCGCCCCCTCGCTCAAGGGCGCAATGCTCAGCTTCGCAGGCGAAGACCTGGGTGCCATACGCTGCGTGCTGGAGCTCAAACTCTACGGCTACGCAGGTGCCAAAATCATCGCGTCGGGCGCAGTGGGCCTGACCTTCGAGGACGGCAAACAAGTCGCCAAAGGCGTTAAAAATGCCGCAGCAAAAAAAATGGGCAAAACCTCCACAGCGCCCTCTGGCCAACTCCGCGTTGAGGCCATGGACCCTTATGAAGAATTTCCCAAAGATATCTCCGGCATTAAAGGCGAAATCGACGCCTTCGTGGGCGTAGAAGCGGGCCTAACCCCTGCGGGCAAGCTGCAATGGCTCCCGCCCCAAGAGCGGGAGTTTGTGAGTTTTGCTGAAATATCGGCCACCCTCGCCGTCAACGCAGGCGCTGGGCTGGGCGGTGTTTTAGCCATTTACTACAGATTAGGTCGTTTTAGGGTGCGGGTGGCTGCCAAACTGTGCTGGGGCGTGGGGGCCAAAGGCGCGTTTGAGTTTACGGTGGCCCACGACAAGCTCATTGAGTTTGCCCATTGGGTGTCTTGCCAGTTGTTGAATGCAGGGGTGGTGAAGTTGCTGTATTTTTCAAAAGATGCCTTCATGGCTTTCTCTCGGCTACTGGTGGTGCTGGTGGGCACGGGAAGCAGCTATGCCCAAGAGATTGAGGCGACGGTAAAGGAGTGGGAGAGTGATTTTGATGGCTTCATCAAAGATTTTGAAAACGCCAAATCACGAGCGGCCATTGTGGCTAATATTTTGCAAAACCCAAAATTTTTAATCTACGCCACCCCCGAGGCACGGGGCATGCTGCTCTACCAAATTACCCGCCACGGCCTAGCCAGCCATGCGCGAAATCCGCCCAAAGGCGAAATGACCTTTGACCCAGAAATTCACTACTTACCGAAACACAAAGAAGCCATCCTCACCATCATGAAAAGCACCGTCACCGCCCCCGCCTGGGACAACACCTTGCAGCATATGACAGAGCTTGGTGAAAAAAGCGCTGAGAGTTCGGGCGAAAATGAGAAGAAAGTGCTGGACTTTTTGAACAATGGATTGTTTTTGGCCGATTTACCCCCTGTGATTGGCGCCCTCAACGCAGGCAAGGCAGCACCCAAG
>JBIPME010000373.1:0-3017 GCA_044369275.1 Rhodoferax sp. | reverse complement strand
CGCCACGACCAAAGACGCCGCCGCAGGCCCGTTTGACGCACTCGACGTGGGCCTGCAAATTGCCGACCCCAACACCACCTTGCTGGGCAGCGACTTGAACATGCGCGCCGACACCTCGGGCGCCTGCACGCCCCCCACCGGCACTGCAAGCACCACCGCTTGCAACGCGCAAAAACTAGGCAGAACCTCGGTACGCTTTGGGCGCATCCAACTCAGCAACGCCAACGGCACGCCGCGCTTGGCGCTCGACATTCCCGTGCAAGCCGAATATTGGATGGGCACCGCCTTCGTCGCCAACACTTTGGACAACAGCACCCCCGTGAGCCCACCCAACAAAACCACGCTGCCCGCCAACACCGCCCCCAACGGCGCACTGGGCCTGTACTTCTACCTGGGCAACCCCTTGGGCAGCAGCCTCACCACCGCCAGCGTCAGCACCACGGTTGCGGGCACCAGCTACAGCAATGTGCTCAAAAATGGCCGCACTGCGGTGCGCCTGAGTGCACCGAGCAGCAGCACCGGCACGTTCACAGGCGTGGGCTTTGCAGATTTGGTTTTAGGCGTGCCCAGCTACCTGACGGGCAACTGGTTGAACTGCTTGGGCCAACCCGGTGCGGCTGGCGTGTGGGACGATTTTCCTTGCGCCCGCGCTATGTTTGGGGTGTATGCCAACACGCCTAAGTTGGCGTACCGGCGGGAAAATTATTAGCGGCACGCTGATGGTTCGCAAGACGCCCGACGGGGGCGGCACATCGCGTTTTTCAGGCGAATTCCGTGGGGTTGCGTGAAACGCCATCGTGCGATACTTGACAAGTAGTTACCATTTAAGATTAATAACTTACTCAAGTTTGCCTGAGATGGCTTTACTTATATTTTCTTGAAAAATGGCCAAAAGCCCTTCCTCAAGTCCAATGATTTGCTCGTCCTCTTCAAACTCAATTCCTGATTGCACACCCTCGGCAACGGCGAAATCTTCATTGTCAAACACATCATCATTTGTAAACTCAAATCGCTTGGTCAAAGCGTCCTTCCCTTTTTGGCCCTTAAAATTTTCGGGTAGGTATAGCATTTCATGTGTCCAAATCGTGCGATTAGCGGACTCTGGGAAAAACATATTGATTGATACGTAGTCAGGGTGCATTATTAAGAAAGTATTCGGAAATAATGAATAGTAGACTGATGCGAATTCAAGGATATTCCAATTTTCTTCGGCTATGTCCTTTGCCTCTTCAAGATTAGTTCTCGCCGCAACCAGTCGAATATTAGGTCCATTTTCATAGTGCGCTATGACCCCATTCTTAAATGCCATTTGTAAGGTATTTCGATGTAAATATGGGACGTGATATCCCTCAAGATAGGTCTTTAATAAGAGCTTCCAGTTTGCATTCTTAATTCTTTTCGATTTTTTGAAAGTAACAAGCTTATCCAAATCAAAATTCACTAAATCTTCTGCAATATCGCCGAGATAATTATCTAAATTCAAATCACCATTAAAACTTGGATGAATCCAGATCAAACCATTGCTTTCTAAAACAGGCAGCTCTCGCAAGTTGCATTTGGATTTGTCAACACCCAGAAAATTGCAAGGCCTCGTCATTGATTTTAATGTGCCATCAAGGGCATAAGACCAACCATGGTAAGGACACACAAAGGCTTTTAGTTGGTCTCCCGTGCTATTTACCAATCTGGCACCTCTGTGTCTGCAGGCATTTATAAATGCTCGTAGCTTTCCATCATCACCGCGCACAATTACAAAAGGAAACTTTTCCCAGTCGCTTAATAAATAGGATCCAGGTTTACGCAGCTGATTTGCGTGACCTGCCACCATGGGATATTGCTTAAACACTGTTTGCATTTCATCCGATAGTATGCTTGCAGAGGTATAGATTTGACTAGGAAGTTTAATTACTTCGCCAATCGTATCCTGATGCTTACCGTTTTTTCGAAGATCAAAAAGCTTCCTCAATAAAGATACTTGGGTTTCGTGTTTCATAAGTAATCCTTTTTTGGTCAGATAATATATTGCTTTCTCAACGATTATTCACATATTTTTCTTCCAAAGGTTGCAGCGATCCAGCAGGGGCAATTAAGTTTTTTTTACGACGGTTCCTTGGGCAATGGCACACAGCTTTTCAGCGCCATCTTGGACAGCATATATTTCCGCTATGCATACGGCTTGCCGCTTACCAACGCTATGCGCCCTTGCGCGTGCGATCAGGTGGCTGCCCGTGGCGGGGCGCACATAATTTATTTTGTATTCAGACGTGAGCGCATCCCCACCTAAAGCAATTCCACCAGCGAATGTGATTGAATTGTCCGCCAAATAGCTGATGACCCCACCATGCGCAAAGCCATGCTGTTGCTTCATATTTTCGGTAATTGGAAGGTGCATCACAGCTTCATTCTCGCCCATGCTTACCAATTCAGCCTGCATATACTTGCTAAACGGTTGCGATTCGAAAATTTTGCTGGCTATCTTGAATATATCCATTGGTATGCCTCTTGATTTGTCAGATGCGCATTTTGGTTTTGAATGAAATACGATGGTCTGATGGCTTGCGCAACGTAGGCTATGAATATAAATCTTGAAGGCTGGATGGCGATACCGATATTTTTTCAGCATGACAACCAAGTCAGTAGCAGCTCGCCAAGGTGGCGTCGCCCAGGCGGTCATGGCCCCTTGTGGGATTAGGCGAATGGTGCGGACACCATCCGCTTAATTGCCGATTTTTACAGCGCGAACAAACCGGTGGCCTTCGTCTGCCACGCCCTAGGTGTTTTGAGAAACGTACGCCTTACCAATGGCGAATATTTGGTAACTGGCAAGAACGTAATGCCCTCCTAAAAAGAGTATCAATCCCCCAGCAAATCCGGCGTCTGCGTGGGCTTGGGCACCACGCCCAGATGGCGGTAGGCGGCCAGGGTGGCGATGCGGCCACGGGGGGTGCGCTGCAGGTAGCCTTGTTGGATGAGGTAGGGTTCGATCACGTCTTCAATGGTTTCGCGTTCTTCGCCAA
>JBIPME010000371.1:0-3026 GCA_044369275.1 Rhodoferax sp. | reverse complement strand
AAAAGATGTGCAGCGCATTGGATTACCACCTCGGTCGAGCCGCAGCACATCCAGCATGCCCCAGTGCCAAGGACTTTCATGACGGATTGCGTGCATTGGCAGCCCCAAAACCATGAGTCCATTACCTTATTCATCGACGCTAGAACGCCAATTCGCAGAGAGACAGAGGATCAGTCAAACGGCACTGCCCCCAAATAGTGCAAATTTCTGCGCCATACCTGCCAAATATCCATGGCGCCCGAGCCTGGGTAGGCTGCAAGTCGTAGAGATGGGATGGTTTTGTAGCTCGTGTAACGTTCGGGCTAACAAGCTGCTCTTCACGGACACGCAGCAGCAGCTTGCCGCCTCGCAGCCACTGCTGTACGCCGGACAGCGCAAACATTAGGTAGCATGGTAATCACACTTTCCCCGTCGGAAATGTATGGCCACTGGACTCACTGTGAGCCAAAGGTCTGCGAGTTTCAGCATGGCACCACGATGATTTACGTCAGCTACAACGATGCTAGGCCGATGCAATCTAGATTGGCTGTTGCCCAGAAAACCATTGCGGCAGCATTCAGCGAGGCAGAATTTGCGCTCGATTTCGCTCGCCATGTCTCAGAGATAACAAACCCAGAGTTTTGGCAATATATGCGCCGAATAACACCCAAGCAGAATCCGCTCATCATCTTTGCTATCCGTTACCCCTTGGACAGCGATCAGCCGATCTACGAAATATCATGGAATCCAATCTTTGAACCGGAACTAGGTGCTTCAACACCCGAAGAGTGGATGGAAGAGCAAGTTCTTGTGGAGAATCTGCCAAACAATGGCGAAGTCATCTACGTTAAGCGTTTGGGAGCACAGCTGTATGCTCAAGCCACCTGATTCGTTTTTGGACAAGCCCGGTGCCTGCGAACAAGGGGTTATTGCCGCTGTAGATGGCAGCAGGTGGCTTTCGGCCTAGGTAGCGCTCTGACTGATTGCCCATAGGTTTTACCCTGCGAAAGGAACCTCATAATAGTTGCTGCTAATTGAATAAATGATGTGATTAATCAGCCATTTCTAAAAAAATTGCGTTAATATTAATTTCCAGTGCAGAGTCCAGCAGATCCAATACTGTTCGTCGCTGAATAACCTTCAACTGCCTCGCACACAAAAATCCTGACAGGCTCAAATTTTTACAAAACAACCCTCGAGATCATCAAATTGCAAACCATCAAAGTCAAAGCCACCCCATTGATCACCTCCGTCGTTCTGGCCTTATTTTCTTTTTTGATCGTTGGCTGCTCTTCCATTTGGGAAGAAAACAGACTTACGCCAGCCGCGATAGCTGATGGGTTTACCTTGGATACGCATGTGTACTACCCGAAGGGGCGCGAGGCGAAGGTCTACCAACGGACACTCTCTGGTTTTGGCAATCCCCATGGTGGCAGAACTCACTCCGCTTTCGGTCGTGACATGCTATCGAAAAAGTCCGATTTTTTCGAGATCGCTTGGCTTTTTGAGGCTTACTTGAATCAATTTCATGATCCCTCCATTTGGCTAATTGCTGTGGAAGATACGCCAACCAGCAACACCAGTACTGAAAAAAGGTATCACTTGGTAGCACCGAGGCACTATTTGAAGTTGATATCAATGGATCCCGTCGTCGCGTTGGCGATCCCCCTCGAAAAGGACTACGTTGGATGGGTTCGACCACCTATTTTGTTTACCAACTGCGATGTTGGGGAAAAATATTCTGATTTCAACAAACATTACTGTGAATTCATTAGAGAAAGGTCCCAAAAAGTGCGCAAAAAACCGACGGAAAAGTATATTTCGCTTGGACTCTTTGTCGATAGCCTTCTTTTCTACGGTGAGCAAAATATCCCGACCACACCGGACATCTACTGGCTTGCACCCGGCATGCCTAATGGACACCACTTTGGCAAACTACCTGATCAATTTGAATCATTCACTTTCCCATTTGACAAGACGATCCGTTTGACTTCGGAGAACAATGCAATCCGTATGATTCGAGATTAAAAGCTTGGTACGCAAAGCCATCAAGCGACGACAAGGGCGCGGGCTAGCTGGCGGGGACGGGGATTCTTCGTGAAAGCAGATGGTTCACATGCGCCACAATGGACGCATGCGCCGCTGCGTTAGGAGACCACCCGTTGGGCAGGCTCTGCGCGTCGCGGCTTCGTACAACCACTCCTACAAGCGGGCGTGCTTACGGTAGCCTGCTTGCGTCCAACCTTAACTGCAAGCCCATGAAAATCTTCCACAACACCCGCCACGCCGAACACACAGGTCGCCAGGAAATGTTCCGTGGCCGCTTGGTCGATTGCCATGAGGTGCCACAGCGCTTGCAGCATGTGCTCGATGAACTGGCGCGTCGGCCTGTGGGCAGCTTGGTGCAGCCTGCGCCTAACTTGCCGCTGGACGCGGCTTTGCGGCGGGTGCACAGCGCCGACTACCTGGACTTTTTGGCCCATGCCTGGGGCGACTGGGTGGCGCTAGACCCGGCCAATGCAGGGGTGGACGCCCTGCCCTCGGTCTGGCCGCTGGCCTCAAAGCACGGATTTCGCACCGATATGCCGCCGCTGAACTTTGCAGCGCGGCTGGGGCAGTATGCGTTTGACGCGGGCACGCCTTTGATGGCGGGCAGCTGGGCCGCTGCCCGTGAAGGCGCGGCCTGCGCACTGGCGGCTGCGCAGGCGGTGCTGGGCGGCGAGCGCTTTGCCATGGCGCTGACCCGCCCACCGGGCCACCATGCGGGACCCAACTACATGGGCGGTTATTGCTTCATCAACAATGCCGCCGTGGCCGCGCAAGCCCTGCGCGACGGCGGGCTGCAGCGCGTTGCCGTGCTGGATGTGGACTACCACCACGGCAACGGCACGCAAACGTGTTTTTACGCGCGCAGCGATGTGTTCACCGCGTCGATCCACGGCGATCCGCGCACCGAGTACCCGTTCTTTTTGGGGCATGCCGACGAGCGCGGTGATGGCGCGGGCGAAGGCTTTAACCTGAACCTGCCTTTGCCGCGGGGCACCGGG
>JBIPME010000370.1:0-3047 GCA_044369275.1 Rhodoferax sp. | reverse complement strand
AGGCCCAAGGGGTGCAACCAGCCTAGCAGTTTGCGGAAATGCTGTTCCGCCAAAATTTCGGTGGGCGCCATCAGGGCGCATTGCCAGCCCGCGTCCATGCACACCGTGGCCACCAGCGCGGCCACCACGGTTTTGCCAGCGCCTACGTCGCCTTGCAGCAAGCGGTGCATGGGGGCATGGCGTCCCATGTCGTGGATCACCTCGGCGACCACCCTTTCTTGTGCTGGGGTGAGTTGAAAGGGCAGGCTTTGCAGCAGGCGTTGGTACAGCGTGTGCCCCTCTGGCGTGGCCAAGACCGGGGCGCGTAAATTGGCTCTGGCGCGGCGCGACTGCAGCTGCGAGAGTTGTTGGGCCAATAATTCTTCTGCCTTAAGGCGCTGCCAAGCGGGGTGGCTGTGGTCCTCCAGGGTTGAAAGCGCAACGTCGGGCGTGGGGTGGTGCAAAAACGCCAAGGCTTCACGCAGTGTCCATAAGGCGTGCGGGTTGAATTGGCTTAACGCACCGGGGGCAAAGGTGTCGGACACGTCGGCACGCGCCAGCCCGGCCAGTACGGCCTTGCGCAAATACGCTTGGGGCAGACCCGCGACCGTGGGGTAAATGGGGGTAAGTGATGTAGGCAAGCTGCCGCCGGCCGCTTTAACGCTGGGGTGCAGCATGGTCCAACCCAAAAAGCCACCTTTGACATCGCCACGCAGGCGCACGCGGTTGCCTTGTGCCAAGATTTTGTGCATGGAGGGGTAGAAGTTGAAGAAGCGCAGCGTGCAGGTGTCGGTGCCGTCGTCCACCTTGACCACCAATTGGCGTCGTGGGCGAAAAACCAATTCGCACTCTGTCACTTGCGCTTCGATTTGCACCACATCGCCTTCGCGTGCGTCACGCAAGGCGGTGAGGTGTGTTTCGTCTTCGTAGCGCAGGGGCAGGTGCAGGGCGAAATCAATGTCACGCACTAAGCCTAGTTTGCGCAATGCCTTTTGCGCCGCAGACAGCGGGGCCGCAGGGGCCAGTGCGGGCTGTGCTGCGGGTGGGCAAGGGGCTGGAGACGCGGGTTCAGAAGGGGGCGTAGACGGCATTCCCGCATTGTGCCTGTGAACTTGCACGGCTTTGGTGCGCGCTATGGCATTTTCAATGCCAACTTCGGTCCCAACCAGCGTAAGGGCTGGTTGGGCGTGGCTATTTGACTTGGGTTTTTGCGTTGGGCCGTTGCGGGGGGCCGAGGTTTTATTGGCTTACCTTGATGTAGCGCCAAGGCATGCCGTTATCGGGCCATTGCACCACGTCGATGGACTCTTTTACACCCCAGGTTAAGGCCTGCCGGTGCAAAGGAATATGGCCAATCTCGTCTTGGTGAATTTTGAGTGCTTCGTAAATCATTGCGTTGCGCAATGCAGGCTTGGACTCTGCGCCAATTTGGTGGGTGAGGGTATCAAATTTGGGGTTGCTGTAGCCGCCGAAGTTAAAGTTGCCCTGTCCGTTTTCGCTGGGGCTGGCCATGGCCAAGAACATAATTTGGTGCACGTCTACGGTGGTGGCATTGAGGCCTATGAGGTAAAAACTGGTGTTCCGACCTGAGAGCTTGGGCATGAAACCGGATTTGCTCTCCAGCTCAATGGACACTTTGACGCCGATTTGCAGCAAATTGCGGGCAATGTGGCGGCAGATTTCAGCATCGTTGACGTAGCGGTCGTTGGGGCAGTTCATCTTCAGCTCAAAGCCTGAGGCGTAGCCCGCTTGTGCCATGAGGCTTTTGGCTTCTTGCACGTCGTAGGGCAGGCGCTTTTCCAGCTCAGGCGCGTAGCCGTTGACGTGGGACGCGATCATCATGCCCGTGGGTAAAGAGGCGCCACGCATCACATTTTTGCGCAAGGCATCCACGTCAATGGCCTGGTAAAAGGCTTGGCGAACACGCAAATCCTTGAAGGGGTTTTTGCCCTTGACGCTGGCGTAGAGAAGCTCGTCGCGGCTTTGGTCCATTCCCAGCATGATGACCCTGGCCTCAGGCCCTTGGACTGCTTTTAACTTGGGGTTGGCCCGCACTTGCGCCAGATCTTTCAAAGGCAGTGGCTCCATGATATCGATAGCACCCGACACCAATGCGGCAACACGGTGCTCCGCGTTGGAGATGGGTTTGTAGACGATATCGTCTACATTGCCAGCGATTGGGGCCCAGTAATTGGGGTTGCGTTGGAAGCTGGTTTGCATATTCGCTTGGCGCGCTACCAATCGGTAGGGGCCGGTGCCATTGCTACGGGTCGCGGCTGCATTGGTCGTGCCCTTGACGCGGTTCACCGGTTTGGCCGCACCATTGGCTTCGCACCATTTTTTGCCCATGATGAGCCAGCGGCTCAGTGTTTCGGGAAGAATGGGGAACGGCTCGTACAGCACAAAGTCGATGGTGTTGTCATCGATTTTTTGCACACTCTTAATGGAGGCGACGAAAGAGGCCATGTCGGACCCCTCTTGTTTGACCCGCTCGTAACTGAAGATGACGTCGTCTGCGGTGAACGGCGTGCCATCGTGAAAGCGCACACCTTTGCGCAAATTAAAGCGCCAGCGCGTGGGCTCCACCATGTTCCAACTGGTTGCCAAAGCTGGGGTGAGCTTGAAGTTTTCATCCCGGGCAATGAGCGGCTCGTAGACGTTGCTCAGCACGTTGTAGTGCAAAGACTCATTGACCGAGTAGGGGTCCATGTCGACGATGTCGCCCTGGTTGCCTATGCGCAATAGCACGGCTGCGTTCGCTGAACTCAGGAGCAGCAAGGAGCCAAGCAGTAAGGCCCAACCCCGATTTGTAATTAACTTTATTTGCATTCAAAGGTCCTTGCGTCGTAAAAGTAACCTATTTCCCTGTTAATTTTTGCGGATGGTTTGGGTTCGCGCAAAGCTGCACGTTCCTAAAAATCCGCAAACCCGTTTCAATTGGTAAATGTGCAAAAAATCACCAAGTGGCTATGAAATCATGGTTTATGTGCCAAGGCAATGTTGAGATGGGGGGTACTTGCGAAGTGTCGTAAAAATGCTGATTTTGGGCTCATTGGGGCTGTTTTTAC
>JBIPME010000369.1:0-3048 GCA_044369275.1 Rhodoferax sp. | reverse complement strand
GGGGTCACCGTCCAAGAGTTCGCGCCAACGGCTGCGAAAACGGGCGCGCGCATCCTCATCCATCGGGAATTCACGGCCCGGCAAGAGCCGGATTTCAGGCACCGGGTACAGGCTGCGTTGGCTGTCTGGATCGAAGGTGCGGATGCTGTCAATCTCGTCGTCAAACAAATCCACCCGAAACGGCACTGGGCTGCCCATGGGGAACAAATCAATCAAACCACCGCGCACCGCGTATTCGCCCGGGCTGACCACTTGCGTTACATGGCTATAGCCTGCCAAGGTGAGCTGGGACTTCAGCTTGACCTCATCGAGCTTTTGTTTGGTTTTGAACAAAAAGGTGTATCCCGCCAAAAAGCTAGGCGGTGCGAGGCGGTACAAAGCGGTGGTGGCCGGCACCAAAATCACATCCGCGCCAGTTTCTTTGTCTCTTTGGGAAATGCGCCACAGCGTGGCCAAACGCTCGCTAATTAAATCTTGGTGCGGTGAGAAAGCGTCGTACGGCAAGGTTTCCCAGTCAGGAAACAAAGCGCAGCGCAATTGGGGGGCAAAAAAAGCGATTTCTTCCAGCAAACGCTGGGAGTCTGCGGCATCCGCAGTCACAATCAAAAGCGGCTGGTGGTTGGATTTTTCGCGCTCTCCGAGCTGGGCTAGCAACAATGCATCGGCGCAGCCCAAAGGGCGGGGGAGGGTGTAGCGTTTACCGCTGGGTAATTTGGGGAGATCCATAGATGGCAACGATTCTAGAATGGGGGCGTTGTTTAAACTTTTCTATGTCTATTTTCCCACCCTTCTCCAAACCCCCTTCGGATTCCATTGCCACCGACGAACCCAAGCTGGCTAACGCTACGGACGACGAAACCGAAACCATCACCGCAACCACCGCCTCGCCACGCTTATGGGCGCTGATCGCGTGCGCCGGCGTTGGCGCACGCGCTGGGGCCGCGGGGCCCAAACAATACCAAAGCATCGCGGGGCGCCCCTTGGTGGAACACACTCTGGCGGCCTTTACGGCAGTCCCGCGCTTGGCGGGCGTACTCGTCGTCGTCGCGCCAGACGATCTTTTCTTTGATACCCGCGAAAAAACTTTTTCAGTGGCACACTGCGGCGGCGCAACCCGTGCGCAAACCGTACGCAATGGCCTACAAGCCTTGCGCATGCAAGGGGCCGCAGCGCAAGACTGGGTTTTGGTGCACGACGCAGCGCGCTGTTTGATTCAACCCGCCCAAATTGATGCGCTCATCGATGCCTGCGCCCACGACCACACCGGTGGCTTACTGGCGCTGCGCTTGCCAGACACCTTAAAGCAAGCCGCCCAAGGCCGCTCCATAGCCTCCATTGAACGCACCGACAAATGGCTGGCGCAAACCCCCCAAATGTTCAAACTCGCCGATCTAGAAAGAGCCTTGTCCCAAGCAGGCGCCACCGTCACCGACGAATCCAGCGCCATAGAAGCCATGGGCCGACAACCTTTGCTGGTTGACGGCAGCATCGATAACTTCAAAGTCACGTACCCCCACGACTTTGCCCTGGCCCAAACCATTCTGCAAAGCAGGCAGGCCAATCCCGCCAGCTAGGTTGAGCGCAGTGACCCATCTGTATTGATGTCATTGCGCTGTTGGGAAGGTGGAGGTGCCAATGCGATTTCATGCCGTTGGTTTCGGCAATCTTTAACTTAACATAATATACATTGTATGAAGTATTAAATGCTTCATGGAAGAGAAGTAACTTGCCCGCAGTTGGCAGCACGCAAACGTCAGAGTCGAAGCGATCGAGCAGTACATAGAGCGCGAGGAAGCCCATCAGAGATTCAAACAAGAAGCCTTGGCATAGTGGGCAGCCTTCAAGGAAACTGGGCGTCACCTGAGCGGCCAAGAAGTTCGTGCTTGGTTGAATACTTGGGGCACCGATGACGAAAAAGCGGTTCCTGAGTGCCACGGGTAATTGTGACCGAAGGTGCCGCACAAGGCTTGGAGCGTTGTCGCAAATTCTTGGCTACCAAGGCCCCACAAGCGGCCTTCCGAGCCGCCCAAGCCATTGGTCGGCAATTCCTGCTGCTGGAGACATCACCTGACATTGGTCGTCCGTTTCCCGAACTACCCGAGTTGCGCGAGTTGGTGATTGCCTTCAGGGACTCTGGTTACTTGGCTTTATACCGCCACGAATT
Source organism: Rhodoferax sp. (assembly GCA_044369275.1). Lineage (GTDB taxonomy): Bacteria > Pseudomonadota > Gammaproteobacteria > Burkholderiales > Burkholderiaceae_C > Allorhodoferax. The sequence continues at coordinate 884 of JBIPME010000369.1, read as the reverse complement.
GGCCATCGATACGGTGTACATACTGGTTTTCCGGCACCAGAAAGAGGCAGGCTACTGAATATCCGCCGCCCCGCCCCAACGCCGCAATGCGGCGTCATCGCTTACGCGGGCATCAACCCAGTGGCTGCCGTTGGGGGTTTGTTCTTTTTTCCAAAAAGGTGCTTGGGTTTTAAGGTAGTCCATGACGAATTCGCAGGCCTGAAAGCTTTCGCCTCGGTGGGCTGCGGTAATGGCGACCAGCACAATTTGGTCCAGGGGCTGCAACAGCCCTACCCTGTGGATGACGCGTGCCGACACGATGCAAAAACGTGCATGGGCTTGGTCCAAGATGGCTTCGATGGACTGCTCGGTCATGCCCGGATAGTGCTCTAACTCCAGGGACTGCACTGCGTGTGTCGCGGGGTTAGTGTCGACGTGGCGGTCGCGTACAGTGCCTACAAAAGCGCATACGGCGCCCACGCTGGGGTCGTGTGCACGCAAATCTGCCACTTCGTGCGTGAGGTCAAAGTCTGCAACCTGAATGCGTACCCGGGGCTTGCGCTGTGGGGATAGAGGCATGGTTCTAGCCTCCGGTAACCGGTGGGAAAAAGGCGACTTCAGCCCCTTCGTGTAAAGGGGTGGATGCATCGACCATGCGCTGGTCCACGGCCATGCGCAGGCTGCGCTCTGGGGCCAAGCCCTGTGCGTACAAGGTGCTGCGTGTGCACAGCTCTGCGCGCAGTGCGGCTACGGTGCTTGCTTGGGTTTCGTAGGCCTCTTGCGCCAAGCCAATGGTTTCGCGCACTGAGGCAAAGTATTTGAGCTGCAATTTCATGCCAGTAACTCCTGCAAAGCGATAAAGCGCACCATTTCACCGCGCACGATGGGGCAGCCCGCGGGCGTGT
>JBIPME010000368.1:0-3049 GCA_044369275.1 Rhodoferax sp. | reverse complement strand
CCAATGGCACCTACGGTGCCTGCCGAGCCATAGGCAGCATCCCATAGGTCGGGGTGGTAAGCATCAAAAGCCTCATCAAGCACCGCAGTGGCGGCCACTTCTGCCGTATTAAAAGCTTTTTTAGTCCATTGGCCATCGGCAAAATAGCGCTTAGACCAAGCAATGCTGCCAACGCGAAAAGACTCCATCACGTGTGGGGTGTGGCCTTGTCCCAAAATCAATTCGGTAGACCTGCCGCCAATGTCCAATACCAAGCGGCGTTCGTCGCAGGCAGGCAGCATGTACGACACACCTTGGTAAATCAACCGCGCCTCTTCGCGGCCTGAGATCACCTCAATGGGAAAGCCCAAAATGGTGTTGGCATGCGCAATAAATTCTTCTCGGTTACGTGCTTCACGCAGCGTTTGCGTGGCCACCGCGCAGACTTCGTTGGGCTGAAAGCCTTGTAGTTTTTCACTAAACCGCGCCAAGCAATCCCACCCCGCTTGCATGGCCTGGGGCGTGAGGTTGCGGTTGTCGTCTAAGCCCGCACCTTGGCGCACAGTTTCTTTCAGGTATTCGGTGCGGCGAAATTCGCCATGGGCTAGCGTGCCAATTTCGAGGCGAAAGCTATTGGAGCCTAAATCGATGGCTGCGAGGCGTTTTTCGGAGGTCATGGGGTAGGGAGGCTCAAAGCCTTGTTTTACTGAATTTTCGCCTTAGAGCATAGCACTAGCCTTGCCTAGGCTTTGTTCTCTTGGACTGAGGGCCTTGTGTACTTCAGCGACACAGGCTACGGTATTTTTAACAAGCGATTGCCTAATATAGGCAAAGCCCCTACATTGGCGCTGTCATAAAACAGTCATTTTTTCATCTTACATTTGTAGCGTTTCTTAAACCTTCATTCAAAAGGCTTTTTCATGCGAATTGTATTTACCCCCTCTTTCGTTGCCCTGACGCTGGCCTCTGCGGTGTCTTGTTTGGCAGGCGCGGCAAGTGCACAGGAGATTACCGGTGCTGGCGCTACATTCCCCGCCCCTATTTATGCCAAGTGGGCATCGGACTACCATAAAGCCAGTGGTGTCCGCGTCAACTACCAGTCCATCGGTTCGGGCGGCGGTATCAAGCAAATTGACTCGAAAACCGTGGATTTCGGCGCATCGGATATGCCCCAAACCGATGAGGTATTGAAAGCCAAAGGCCAAGTTCAGTTTCCCACGGTCATTGGGGGTGTGGTTCCTGTGATCAACATCAAAGGCATTGAGCCTGGCCAGATGAAGCTGACCGGCGCCGTATTGGCGGATATTTATTTGGGAAAAATCAGCAAATGGACGGACCCTGCGATCAAGTCCCTCAATCCTGGCGTAGCTTTGCCAGATGCTGAAATCGCCCAAGTTCGCCGGGCGGACGGCTCCGGCACCACCTTTATTTTCACCAACTACCTCAGCAAAATCAGCGCGGACTGGAAGAGCAAAGTAGGCGAGGGTACTGCGGTCAACTGGCCCTTGGGTACGGGTGGCAAGGGCAATGAGGGGGTGGCTGCGTATGTGAAGCAATTGCCGAACTCCATTGGCTACGTGGAGTACGCGTATGTGAAGCAAAACAAAATGAATTTCGTGACCATGCAAAATTCAGCGGGTGTGTATGTCAAGCCTGATGATGACACTTTCAAAGCAGCCGCAGCGGGTGCAGATTGGAATAAAACCTTCTACCACATTCTGACCAACCAGCCTGGTAAAGATTCTTGGCCTATTAGCGGTGCGACGTTCATTCTCATGCACAGCAAACAAGACAAGCCCGCCAATGCGGCTGCGACCTTGAAGTTCTTCAATTGGGCCTACAGCATGGGCGGTAAAACGGCGGCTGATTTGGATTATGTGCCCATGCCAGCGTCAGTGATTACGGCGATTCACAAATCCTGGGCAGACATTAAAGATGCTGCCGGTAAACCCATCGCTTACAAATAAAATAAGCCTTTAAGCCCCTGTGTTGACCTGCTTGAGATAGGTTGACATAGGGTATTTTTGCAAACTGCTCCCTATTTTTTTTGCTATGACATCCACCATAACCGTTAAAAAAATCCCAAAAATGCGGTTTGCTGATCGCCTCTTTGGTTATGTTGCCAAAGGCGCAGCCTTGTTAACCCTGCTGTTGCTCTTTGCCATACTGGTTTCTTTGACGATCAGTGCTTGGCCTGCCATCAGTGCATACGGACTGAAGTTTTTAACCAGCACTTCGTGGGATCCTGTTAAGAATGAGTACGGCGGACTGGTGATGATTTATGGCACCTTGTTGACTTCGCTGATTGCGTTGATCATTGCGGTTCCTGTGAGTTTTGGCGTGGCCTTGTTTTTAACCGAATTGTCTCCGGCTTGGTTAAAGCGCCCATTGGGAACGGCCATTGAGTTGTTGGCGGCTATTCCGTCCATTGTGTATGGAATTTGGGGGTTGCTGGTATTTGGACCGGTGCTGGCCACCTACGTGCAGCAGCCTTTGCAAGCGGCATTCAAAGGGGTGCCTTACTTGGGGGCGTTGGTCACCGGGCCACCCGTTGGAATTGGCATCTTCTCTGCGGGAGTGATTCTTGCAATTATGATTATTCCCTTTATTTCTGCGGTCATGCGCGATGTATTTGAGGTCACCCCAGCGTTGTTGAAAGAATCTGCTTATGGCTTGGGTGCAACCACTTGGGAGGTGGTTGCCAAAGTGGTTTTGCCCTATACCAAAACGGGCGTGGTCGGGGGCATTATGTTGGGCTTGGGCCGTGCCATTGGTGAAACCATGGCGGTAACCTTTGTGATTGGTAACAACAACCAGCTCGATTCATTTAGCCTCTTTCAGGCGGCCAGCAGCATTACTTCTGCATTGGCCAACGAGTTTGCTGAGGCCGCCGAAGGCCTGCACCAAGCCGCATTGATGTACTTGGCGTTGGTGCTGTTTTTTATTACGTTTGTGATTTTGTCGTTATCGAAATTGCTGCTTCTGCAATTGCGTAAAAGTGAAGGGAGAAAAGCATGAGCGATCTCGAACTACAGCGCACCCGCGCGGCCATGTTCGCCAAACGCAAGCG
>JBIPME010000367.1:0-3052 GCA_044369275.1 Rhodoferax sp. | reverse complement strand
ACCCGCAATTGACCAGCATCGCAATGTCCAGCCCGCAGAGCAGGCCTTGTGCATCAAAGCCCACGCGGTAGCGAAAGCGAAAGGGGTGGCTTTGGCCGGTGATTTTGAAGTCGTCGCTGCGATCCAAACGCAGTTTGACCGGGCGTTGGAACTTGCGCGCCGCAAGCGCCGCCCAAACGGCCAGGTGAGCAGACTGGGTTTCTTTGCCGCCAAAGGCCCCACCCAAACGCTGCACCTGCACGGCCACCGCATGCTGGGCCACGCCCAAGGCGTGCGCCACCTCTTGCTGCACCAAGCTGGGGTGCTGGGTGCTGCTGTAGACGCGCCAATGGTTGGCCTCTTGGGGCAGCACATAGGCGATTTGGCCCTCCAAGTAGAAGTGCTCTTGGGCGCCCACGTCAAAACTTCCTTCCAGCGTATGGGGAGCACGCGCCAAAGCAGCCTGCGCATTACCGCGCTGCACCTGCACCGGCGGGCTCACATAGCTTTGCGCCGCATGCGCCTGCTCGGGCTCGGTCAGCGCAGGCAGGGCCACAATATCGAGCCGAACCAGCCGCGCCGCATGGCGGGCCAGCACCACGTCGTCGGCCACGATGAGTGCGACCACATGCCCGCAATACAGCACCTTGTCGTGGGCAAAAATAGGCTCGTCGTAGGCCCTGTTGGCAAATTGCGTGGCAGCGGACAAATCGGCGGCGCAAACCATGCCCCGCACCCCGGGCAAGCCCAAGGCCGCACGGGCATCGATGCCACGCAACCACCCATGCGCCACGCTGGCGCACACGGGCGCAGCATGCAAAGTGCCCGGTAATTCAGCCATGTCATCCAGATACGTTGCGGTGCCCGTGACATGGGCCAATGCGCCCGCATGGTGCAGCGAAGCCCCGCTGACCGAAATGGAATCCAGAAATGGGTGTGCACTCATAGCCAGGCCCCCGCTGCAAATTCGCCATCCATGCGCAGGGCGTCTAAGGTGAGTGCGGTTGAAATGCCACTCTCACACTGGCTGGCAAACCCATAACGCAGCAACAAATTACCCAACACCGTGCGACGGTAGGCCGCACTTGCGCGGCCATCGCCAGGCGGGTCGAACTCTGCGCGCAAGGTCGCCACCGCACGTTGCACCGTCTCTAGGCTCCAAGCTTGGCCGCACAGCACCCGTTCCGTTTGCTGCGCACGCACCGCGGTAGCGGCAACCCCGCCCACCCCGAGCGAGGCGGTTTGCACCCGGCCCTGCGCAAACGTCATGCGCACGGCCAACGCAACGCTGAGCGTGTCTTGCTCAAAACGCTTACTCACTTTGTAAACCTGCAAATTTTCTCCCGGCAAAACGCGGGGCACTTTAATCGACACCACCACCTCATCGGGCTGCAAAGGCAGCTGCACGCCCTGCGCATACAGGTCTTCCACATACAACTCCCGCTGGCGCACCGCACCGCCGTGGTGCAGCGGGTCCCAGCGCATCAGCACCACGCTGGCACCCAAAGCAATGAGCAGCGGCACGCAGTCACTGGTCGCGCCACCCTGCACCACGTTACCGCCCAAAGTGCCCGTATTGCGCACGGGCACACTGGAAAAACGCTGCGCCCAAGGGGCCAACGCGGGACGCTCATGCAGCAGCGCCGCAAACGCATCGTGCAAACACACGGCCGCCCCAATGGCCACGTGGTCGCCATGCAGGTGCACCTGTTGCAGCTCCGCAGTCGCCGTGGTATCTAGCACCTGCGTCAAGCGCCGCCCTGTCTGGCGCAGCCGGACCGCGACATCGGTCGCCCCCGCAATAAGCTGCGCCCGGGGCTTGGCCGCACGCCACTGCAACAAATCCAGCAAACGCGTGGGCCGCAGGTAAGGCAGGCTGCACGCATATTCATCAACGTGTTCCGCGTGCCCAGCGCCATCAGCCTTGCCATGCGCCGCGCCCTGCACCGCAACCTCCACCCCAGCGGGCACAACGGCTTGCGTTGACTTGGCGGCCCGCAGTGCGCGCAGCGCCGCCAACAGCGCTGCCTCATCCACCTTGCACCCCGCAGGCAAAGGCAAAGCGCCCATGGTTTGCGCGGCCTCCACCATGGGGCGGTAACCCGTGCAACGGCACAAATTCCCAGACAAGGCCGCCTGCGCCTGGGCATGGTCAAGGCCAGGCGCACCGGCGGTACTTTGGTACAGCGCAAACAAAGCCATCACCACGCCCGGCGTGCAAAACCCGCACTGGCTGGCATGGCACTGCACCATCGCGGCCTGCACGGGGTGCAAATCTTCGAGCGCAGGGCACGCACTGGGTGCGGCAATGTCTTGCGCCGTCCAAACCGCCATGCCATGCACCGAATGGGCCATGCGCATGCAACTGTTCACCGCCTGGTAACGCAACACCCCGCCCACCTCGTGGCCCAACACCACCCCGCAGGCCCCGCAAGCGCCATCGGTGCACCCTTCTTTGGGCGCTTTACAAGCCAAATCCTCGCGCAAAACCTGCAACAAAGTACGGTCCACCGCCACCTCGGGCAGCGTGACCACGGTGGCACGGTGCAACAGACTGAGCGGTTGGCTGGGCACTTGCGTGCGCATTTTTGCCAATGGTTGTAGATAATTTGAAGTTTTCATGCATAAAGAATAAACTCAAAAAATCACTTTAAACACCACTTAAAACACATTAAGACAACAATTAACAATTAAAAATATGTTTTTATTAATTTTATTAAATTTCCCTCAATACCCCTCAACATTCCCTCAATAAAACCCAAAATCCACCAACCAAGCTATTCCAGAAAACAACGCCCCTCACAAACTCCTCTATAGTTCCTCTGTCTCTCTACAGCCCCCCAGCACACTCCAATACCCCTTATGCCTTTAACCATCTACGGCGTTAGCGCCTCACGCACCATCCGCCCCTTGTGGGCAGCCACTGAAATGGGCATCGCCTTTACACACGTCAACACCCCCTTCTTAGGCGGGGCCACCCGCACGCCAGAATTTTTGGCCCTCAACCCCAACGGCCATATTCCTGTGCTGGTAGACACGCGGCCCGAAGGGGAAATAACCGTCTGGGAAAGCA
>JBIPME010000031.1:0-9752 GCA_044369275.1 Rhodoferax sp. | reverse complement strand
AACTATGGCAATACCCCTAAATGGTTTCTTGCATTGATTGAACGTGAGCCCGATCTTGTTGCCCGTGTCATGCTGCACTTCATGCGCGCACAAATGGCCGCAAAGGCCAGTCATATTGACGAACTGTATGCCTTGGCGCATGACCCGCGCTATGCACGTATTGCCCAAAAAATTGCACCCGCGCTGATTGAGGCGCTACCTGCTCCAGCAACCACTGCACAGTTGGGTACGGTGCGCACACTGATTACCTGCCTCTTGCTCGCGCTGGCAGCACCGCAACAAAAAGCACTGATCGCGGCCAAATTAGCCCTGCCCAAAATAGATGTTGCGCAGCGCGTGTATTGGCTCACGGCAGGCGTGCAAGTGGCACCTGAATTGTATTTAGAAGGCTTGAAAACTTACCTAGGCCGCAGCCAATCGCGCACAGCCCATGCTTACGAATTGTTGCGCGAGCAACGGCAAGAGCAACGACATGGCAGTATCAGCCATCTCACAGTGGCATCTAAAGCTTTTTTTATTGAATTACTCGGTGTGCGCTTTACGCCCGCAGATGAAGTAGAAAAGAATGGGTTTTATGAAGTGACTCCCGCCCTTGAATCGATGCGCTATGTCCAAGGCCTCATTGCCTCCCTTTCAACCGACCTCAGAGAAGAGGCGCAGCGCAGCTTGTGCACTCTGCTTGAAACCCCCAGCCTTCAACCGTGGAAGAGCCAGCTCAAACAAGCGCTTTACGAACAACACACAGCGCGGCGCAAGGCATGCTTTCGCCACGCCAAGCCTGAGGAGGTGTGCAACACCTTGTCCAACCTGCAACCCGCCAACGCAGCGGATTTGCATGCGCTGGTGGTGGAGCACTTGGATTTATTGGCCCATGAAATACGCCACGGCAACACCAATGACTATGGCCAGTATTGGGGGGGGGACACACCCAAAATAGAAAACGATTGCCGCAATGCGCTGCTCTCCGATTTGAAAGTGCGGTTGCGACCGCAGGGCATCAACGCCGAGCCCGAAGGGCAGTACGCGGACCACAAACGCGCAGACATCAAGGTCATTTACCAGCAATGGCATATGCCGATTGAAATTAAACGGGACACCCACAGAGACCTTTGGAGCGCAATCCCAAAGCAGCTCGTCGCCAAATACAGCCGCGAACGCAGCAGCGACGGCTATGGCGTGTACCTCGTTTTTTGGTTCAAACACCAAGCTATGCCCCCAGCGGGCGATGGCGGCAACAAACCCAAAACACCCGAAGAGTTGCAAGCGCGATTGACGGCAACCATCCCCAAGGAGTTAACGCAAAAAATTGCGGTGCGGGTGATTGATTGCGCACAAGCATTTCAACCATCCCAACCCACGCAGCCGTAAAAGAAGCCGTACCCGCCTGAAGCGTTGGCAACGGCGTTGCGCCTTGCTTGCACTCGAACCTGGCCATCACGCGTATTGACCCCGCTGGCGCATTAACCACGCGGGCTGTGCGCAGCGTCCAACACGGCATCGAGCTGGGTGTCTATCAAATCGACAGGCCGCTGGCCGTTCAAGTGCGCATGCGGTTCGCCAAACCATGCGGCCATGGACCAGCCTTGCAAAAAAGGTTCCAACACGGCGCGCACTGCACGCGGGCCCGGTTTGGGAGAAAGATCTTCTGGGGCAAATTGAAACATGGGCAACCAAATATGGTTGCGCCAAGGAAATGAGAACACTTGCCCGCTGACCAGCATGCGCGCCAAACTCAGTCGCCCATTGGCACGGTGCTCTTGCAAGAGTTGCGCCAAAATATCGCCCCGTGTGGTTCCGCCGCTGCTGGAAAACGCAGTTAAAAGCGCTAAAAAACCGCGACTCGATGGTGAAGTATCTAGCGTTGCCACGCAGCCCATGGGTGTGCGCCAACGTTGCCGGTTGCTGGGCATTGCTGAAAGTGCTGACTGTGCTGCCAGCGGTTCTGACAGATTGGGCATTTGACCCTCCCTTTCAATAAAAATTAATGCCTTTGATAGGGAGAATTGAAGTGCGGTGCGCTTTTTTATACCGTTCGATAGACAACAATAAGACTTTTAATTAGTGCGATAGCGAACATATTCAAGTTAATTAAAACCTTATATTTGATCGAATATCAGGGGGAAAGCATACAAAAAGCTTTTTTGTTTTTTATAAATATTATGTAAGGAGGATTCGTCGTGTTACCTAATTCCAGTCCATCGCATGCCAGCGAATGCAAAAAAAATCAGCTACTTGCCGTCATTCCAAACGATCAATTTGAGCGCTTACTTCCCCAGCTAGAGCGGGTAGAGATGCCACTGGGCATGGTCTTGTACGAATCGGGTCGAACCTTGAGCCATGCCTATTTTCCGGTCAGCTCCATCGTGTCGCTGTTGTATGTCTTGGAAAACGGTGCCTCCGCGGAAATTGCCGTCTCTGGCAACGATGGCATTGTGGGCGTGTCCCTGTTCATGGGCGGCAACTCCACGCCCAACCGCGCTGTGGTGCAAAGCGCGGGCTATGGTTTTCGTCTGCGTGCCCAGACCCTCAAAGACGAATTCAACGCCGCAGGCCCCTTTATGCACCTGCTGCTGCGCTACACCCAAGCGCTGATCACCCAGATGTCGCAAACTGCGGTATGCAACCGCCACCACACCTTGGACCAACAGCTGTGCCGTTGGTTGCTGCTGAGCTTAGACCGCTTGCAGACCAATGAACTGATCATGACCCAAGAGCTGATCTCCAACATGCTGGGCGTGCGCCGCGAGGGCGTGACCGAAGCTGCCCTCAAGTTGCAGCGCGCAGGCCTGATTAGCTACACACGCGGGCGAATTACTATCCTAGACCGCCTCGGCCTAGAAGCGCGCACCTGCGAGTGCTATGCGGTGGTGAAAAAAGAATATGCGCGTTTGCTGCCTGTGCGGGTGGCTGGGTAGGGCTAAGCAGGCTGGGTGAATGTCTGTCAATTGGTGGCAATTGGTAGCGACTGGTACGACTGGTGGCGACTTGTTGTGCGCATAGGCAAGGCATTTCACTTTGCTGCCACGCTGCTTCAAAGCGCTGCACCAAAGCGCTTTTTGCATCGCGCCGCGCCAAAGCGGCTACGGCTGTGCGAACTGTTGTTGCACAGACCTGTGTGATCGTGTCCAAGGGTGCTTTTTCTTGGCTTTTTCCTGGCTTTTTCCTGGCTTTTTTCTTTCGCTTGGCACCCCTTCAACATCCCCGCAACACCTCCTCAGCACCCCCTAACTTCTCTGTCTTCTCTATCTTGTCTACACGCCAAGTCTGCGCCGCGTAGCTGAGAAGTTATTTCTAGCCCGCGACCGCGTTATGGCACGCCACCAAGCTGCCATTGAGCGGGCGCAGGAGGGGGGCTTCGCTGTGGCAGCGGGTGGTGGCGATGGGGCAGCGGGGGTGGAAGGCGCAGCCGCTGGGGGGGTGCAGGGGGCTGGGGAGTTCGCCTTTTAGCGGGGGCGATGGGTTGGGGTTGTGCTGCTGCATGGACGGGGTGGCGCTGAGCAGGGCTTGGGTGTAGGGGTGCAGGGCGTGGGCGAACAGGGTGGCTTTGGGGGCGGATTCGACGATTTTGCCAAGGTACATGACCATGACGGTGTGGGCCATGTGTTCGACCACGGCCAGGTTGTGGGAGACCAGCACGTAGGCGGTGTGGTACTGGTCTTGCAAGTCCATTAAGAGGTTGAGGACTTGGGCTTGCACGGAGACGTCCAGCGCCGAGGTGGGTTCGTCGGCGACCAGGATTTTGGGCTGCAGCACCATGGCCCGGGCGATGGCAATGCGCTGGCGTTGGCCGCCGGAGAACATGTGGGGGTAGCGCTGGGCGTATTCGGGGCGCAGGCCGACGCGGCGCAGGATGTCGGCCACGCGGTCTTGGCGCTGGGCGCGGTCCATGCGGGTGTTCAGCAGCAGGGGTTCGGCCACTTGGTCGGCAATGGTTTGCCGTGGGTTGAGCGAGGCGTAGGGGTTTTGGAAGACCATTTGGACGGTGTTGCGCAGGCTTTTGCGCTGGGCGCTGTCGTCGGGGAGCACGCAGTGTCCGCCCAGCCAGAGTTCGCCCGCGCTGGGGGGCTCGATCAGGGTGAGTTGGCGCGCCAGGGTGCTTTTGCCGCAGCCCGATTCGCCCACCACGGCCAGTGTTTGCCCCGCGTAGAGCTTGAAGCTGATGCCGTCGAGGGCTTTGAGTTGTTGTGCGGGTTGCCACCAAGTGCTGCGGATGCGGTAGTGGCGGCGCAGGTTGACGGCGCGCAGTACCGGGGCGCTGGTGGGCTTGGCTGCGTGCGGTGTGCCGGATGTGTTCAACGCGTTGGCGGGTGCGGCCGTTGGTGCAGTCGCTCTGGTGGGTGTATTGGGGGTGGGCAGGTTGGAGGATGTCATAGGGGCTCCTGCGTTTGGATGGTCAAGGGGTAGAAGCAGCGCACTTCGCGCTCGCCCCAAGGGCTCAAGTGGGGCATTTGTTCGTTGCAGTGTGCCTGCATGCGTGGGCAGCGTGGGGCGAGCAGGCAGCCGCTGGGGCGGTCACGCGGGCCGGGCACCATGCCGGGCAGGCTGGCCAGGCGTGCGCTGGCGCGGTTGCGTTCGGGCGTGCAGGCCAGTAGGGCGTGGGTGTAGGGGTGGGTGGGGGCGTTGAACAGGGCTTGCAAGGGGCCGTTTTCGACGATTTGCCCTGCGTACATGACGGCCACGCGCTGGGCCATTTGGCTGACCACGGCCAGGTCGTGGCTGATGATGAGCAGCGCCATGCCATGGTTTTTTTGCAGGTTGCGCAGCAGTTCCATGATTTGCGCTTGGATGGTGACGTCCAGCGCGGTGGTGGGCTCGTCGGCGATGAGCAGTTGCGGCCCGCAGGCGATGGCCATGGCGATCATCACGCGTTGGCTCATGCCGCCGGAGAATTGGTGGGGGTAGTGGTTGAGGCGGCGTGCGGCGTCGGGGATTTCGACCTGTTCGAGCAAGGCCAGTGCTTTGGCTTTGGCCGCTGCGCCGCGCAGGCCGAGGTGGCTGCGCAGCACTTCGGTGATTTGGTAGCCCACGGTGAAGCAGGGGTTGAGCGAGGTCATGGGGTCTTGGAAAATCATGGCGATTTGGTGGCCCAAGAGGCTGCGCTTTTGCGCCGCCGAGGCTTGCAGCAGGTCAACCCCGGCGAACGTCATGCGCTCAGCCTGCACGCGGGCGCTGCTGTCGAGCAGGCCCATGAGGGCCATCATGCTGACGGATTTGCCCGAGCCCGATTCGCCCACGATGCCCAAGGTCTCGCCCGCCTCGATGCGCAGGTCTAGGCCATCGACGGCTTTGAAGGCGTGTTGGGCGGGGCCAAATTCGATGCGCAGGTTGCGTATTTCTAGGAGCGGCATAAAGGATGTCAGGGATGTAAGGGAGGTTGGCGTTGATTTGGGAGTGGCTGCGGGCGGGCGGTGGGGCGGTTAGGCGGCGGTTTTGAGCTTGGGGTCGAGTGCGTCACGCAGCCCGTCGCCAATGAGGTTGATGGCCAAGACGGTGAGCAAAATGGTCAGGCCGGGGAAGGTGACCACCCACCAAGCGCGTTCGATGTAGTCGCGTGCGGAGGCCAGCATGGTGCCCCATTCGGGCAGCGGTGGCTGCACCCCCAAGCCTAAGAAGCCCAGGGCGGAGATTTCTAAAATGGCGGCGGAAAAACTCATGGTCGCCAGCACAATCAGCGGGGCCATGCAGTTGGGCAGCACGGTGACCAGCATCAAGCGCAGGCGACCCGCGCCACTGAGCTGGGCCGCAGTGACGTAGTCGCGCGTGCGCTCGGCCATGGCCGCTGCGCGTGTGAGCCGCACATAGGCGGGCAGGGAGACCAGGGCAATGGCAATCATGGCGTTGACCAAGCCGGGGCTGAGTATGGCGATGATGGCCACCGCCAGCAGCAAAGCGGGCAGGGCCATCATGATGTCCATCACGCGCATGATGGCCGCGTCCACCATGGGCGAGGCAAAGGCGGCAACCAGGCCCAGCAGCACGCCCGGCACCATGGCCATGCCTACCGAGACAATGCCCACCAGCAGCGAGAGCCGCGCACCGTGCATCAGGCGCGAGAGCAAGTCGCGCCCGAGTTCGTCGGTGCCCAGCAAAAAGGTGCTGTTGCCGCCGGCAAACACCGGCGGCTGCAAAAAATGCGCACGTGCTTGGAACACCGGGTCATGCGGTGCCAGCCAAGGCGCAAAAATGGCCAGCAGGGTGACCAGCACCAGAAACACCAAGCCCAGCACGGCCCCGGTGTTTTGGCGGTAAGCCTGCCAAAACGCCTGCCATGGGTGCAGGACAGCCTGCGGTGATAGTGATAGTGGTGAGGGCGGCGATGATGACGGTGATAGCAGCGGTGATGCCAGCGGCGGTGCCGACGCTAGCGCAGGCATTACATCGGGGGCTGCAACCGCAGGCGGGGTGCCGGGCATAACAGGGGGGAGCGCAGAGGTCATAGGGAGTGCCGTATACGTGGGTTGGCCAGGCCGTAGAGCAGATCTACCAACAGGTTGGTTAAAATCACCAAGCAGGCCACCAGCAAGATGCCGTTTTGCACCACCGGGTAGTCGCGCCGGGCGATGGCGTCGATCAGCCATTTGCCAATGCCGGGCCAGGAGAAAATCGTCTCCGTCAGCACCGCCCCGCCCATCAAGGTGCCCACTTGCAGGCCGACTACGGTGATTACGGGAATGAGCGCGTTGCGCAGCGTGTGGATAAACACCACCCGAAAGGGCGACAGGCCTTTGGCACGTGCGGTGCGCACATAGTCTTCGCGCAAGACTTCGAGCATGCAAGAGCGGGTCATGCGGGCAATCACCGCCAGCGGAATGGTGCCCAGCACGATGGCAGGCAGCACCAAATGCCGCAGCGCGTCCCACCACGCGCCCCGGTTGAACAGCGGGTCGGCTTGCTCGGCGCGCCAAGCGTCAATCAACATAAAACCGGTGTGGGGCGGGACATCAAATGCCAGGCTCAGCCGCCCGGACACCGGCGTCCAGCCCAGGCCCACGGAGAACAGCAAAATCAGCAGCAAGCCCCACCAAAAAATGGGCATGGAGTAGCCCGTTAGCGCCAGCGCCATGACGCCATGGTCCGCCACGGAACCCCGTTTGACCGCCGCCACCACGCCCGCGAGCAGGCCCAGTACCAACGCAAACAGCATGGCCATGAAAGCCAGTTCCAACGTGGCCGGAAACAGGGCTTTGAACTCGCTCCACACGCTGACTTGGGTGTTGAGCGAGGTGCCCAGATCGCCATGCAGCAAGGCCCACAGGTAGCGCCCGTACTGCACTGGCAGCGGCTGGTCCAAACCCAGCCGCGCCAAAGCTTGGGCATGGGCTTGGGGGCTGGGGCTGCGCTCGCCCATCATCACTTCCACCGGATCACCAGGGATTAAGCGGATTAGTGAAAAAGTGAGCAGCGTCAGGCCTAAAAATGTGGGGATTAACACCCCTAAGCGCCGCAGCAAATAGGCCAGCATGCAACCGTCTCCTTGTATGTAAATGCTTTGTGCACAGATGCCTTGTATATCGTTGCCTCGTGCATCGTTGTCTTGTACAGAGGTGCCTGCCAACAAGGCGTTGCAACCCTGCGCTGTTGAGAGGGCGCAATGCGCGGTTGAAGCAGCACGCAATGCAGGGCGCGCGGTGCCCCTACAGTGGGTGCAAAGCCGCGCGCCGCGCGTTCAAATGTTGCTTAGCGCAGCCCCACGCCGACAAAGTTGTAATCGCCCAAGGGGCTGATCTTGAAGCCGTACAGCTCTTTGCGCATAGGCTGGTTCACGGTGGAGTGGGCCATGGTGCTCCAAGGTAAATCGCGTTTGAAAATCTCTTGGGCCTGCATGTACAAGGTGGTGCGTTCTTTGGTGTCGGTGCTGTTGCGGGCCTTGAGCACCAGGGCGTCAAAGTCTTTGCTGCAATAGCGTGCGTAGTTGGAGCCCCCAATGGCCTCGCAGGTGAGCAACACGCCTAAAAAGTTGTCGGGGCTGGCGTAGTCGCCGGTCCAGCCCATCAGGCCCGCATCGTGCTCGCCCGCCTTCATGCGCTTGAGGTACTCGCCCCATTCGTACTGCGTGATCGTGGCTTTGACGCCAATTTTGGCCCAGTCCGCCTGAATCATCTCGGCCATTAACTTGGCGTTCGGGTTGTAGGGGCGCTGCACCGGCATGGCCCACAGGCTCAGGCTCAATCCGTTGGGGTAACCCGCTTTGCTGAGCAAGGCTTTGGCTTGCGTGGGGTTGTAAGCGGGGTTTTTGAGCTGTTTGTTGTAAGACCACAGGGAATCAGGAAAGGGGTTGCTGGCCTCTTGGCCCTGGCCTTGGTAGACGGCTTCAATAATGGCTTTGCGGTCAATCGCCATGTCCAGCGCCTGGCGCACTTCGAGCTTGGACAGCGTAGGTTTTTGCAGGTTGTAGGACAAATAGCCCACGTTAAAGCCCGGCGCAGTGTCCATCTTCAAGCCCGGATCAGCACGCATGGCGGCGATGTCTTGCGGCTTGGGGAACGACATGATGTGGCATTCACCCGCCTTGAGCTTTTGAAAGCGTACGGAGGCATCGGTGGTGATCGCAAACACCAAATGGTCCACCAAAACCTCTTTGGCGTTCCAGTACGCGGCAAACTTGTCGTACCGAATTTGCGCATCTTTTTGGTAGCGCTTCAAAACAAACGGCCCGGTGCCAATGGGTTGCTGGTTGATCTGCGAGGCTTGGCCTGCGGCCATTAACTTTTGCGCGTACTCCGCAGACAAAATCGACGCGAACGGCATCGCCACTTTGTTCAAAAAATCACCATCGGGTTTGTGGAGCTTGAACACCACCGTGAGCGCATCGGTTTTGGTGATGGAGGCAATATTGCGGTCCAAACCCGTGTCGGACGCAAAGGGAAACTGTGCCGGGTAGGCCTGGTTAAACGGCTGGTTCTTGTCCACCATGCGCATGAAGGTAAACAGCACATCGTCAGCATTCAAATCGCGGCTGGGCTTGAAATACTCGGTGGTGTGGAACTTCACGCCTGGGCGCAAATAAAAAGTCACCGTCATGCCATCGTTGGACATAGCCCAGCGCTGCGCCAAAGCCGGTTCAACCAAGGTGCTGCCTTTTTTGAATTCGATCAAGCGGTTAAACAAAGCATGGCTGGCCGCGTCAAACGTGGTGCCACTGGTGTACTGCGCCGAATCAAACCCCTCAGGGCTGCCCTCAGAGCAGTAAATCAAAGTCCCCGCAGCGTTGGCCGCTGTAGCCAAAACGGCGAACGCGCATGCCACCGCATGCTTGGTAGTGAATCCCATGGTGCCTCCCTGAAAATTTAAAAAATTCTAAGGTTGGTGTGGCAGTCGCGTATGTGGGCTGGGGCACATAGGGGGCAAGGAGGTGAGAAGCTGTGTCGAATTGGGTCGTCATCGGCTTAGGCCTGTAAAGCCTGTAAGGCTTGGCCTGTGCGCTATTTGGCAGTTCTTGTTTTCTATTCCCAACCTCGACCGCATTGCGCGGCGTGGTTTGGCTGCGCAAACCGCCGCGCCGCTTCAACGCTCTTTAAGAGGTACGCCCATTTGCACCAGGTACTGTTGAATGTCGCGTTGGATGGGGCCGGACTGTTGGGCTTGTGCGGCGAGTTCGCCTGCGCGGCTGGTTTGGCCGGTGGCGGCCAAGGAGACGGCGGCGCCGAGCAGCCAGCGTGGTTCGTCGGGGCGCAGTTCGAGTGCGCTGAGGTAGGCGTGCAGGCTGTCGGCGTGGCGGCCTAGGCGTTGGGAGAGGTTGGCGCGCAGGGCCC
>JBIPME010000365.1:0-3068 GCA_044369275.1 Rhodoferax sp. | reverse complement strand
CTCACCCGTGGCGAAATCCAAACTCCCAGTCGGCTCATCGGCCAGCAAAATTTCAGGATTCACCACAAAAGCCCGCGCCAACGCGACACGCTGCTGCTCACCACCGGAAAGCACCTTGGGGTAGGCACCATAGCGGCTCGAAAGCCCCACGCGGTCCAGCATCTCCATGGCCGTTTTGCGGGCATTTTTTTGCCCTGCAAGCTCCAGGGGCAACATCACATTTTCCAATGCACTCAAACTGCCCAAGAGCTGAAAGCTCTGGAAGACAAAACCCACCTTGCGGGCACGCCATGCGGCACGCGCATCCTCGCTCATGGCAAACAAATCCTGCCCCGCCAAACGCACCGTTCCGCTGCTGGGTGTATCTAAACCTGCGATGATGGAAAGCAAGGTGCTTTTCCCGGAGCCCGAAGCGCCCACAATAGCCGCTGTCTCGCCCGCTTTAAGTGCAAAATTGATACCGCACAAAATATCTAGCGATCCGGTGGAATCCACCACCGACTTACTCACCTGCTCTACTGAAATAATTGAATCTGACATGAAACTTCCATTGGTTCTACGCTACTTTAGCGTGCTTTTACACGGCTGCATTCTGGCAGCGTTATGCCACACACCCAGCCAGGCACAAAATACCCCCCAAAAATCCACGTCTGAAAAACCCGTGGTGCTCGTCGTTGGGGACTCACTCAGCGCAGAATACGGCTTGGCGCGTGGCACGGGCTGGGTCGCACTGATGCAAACGCGACTCAGCCAAGAAAAAATGGCCTACCAAGTTGTCAACGCCAGCATCAGTGGCGACACCACCGCCGGCGGACGCAGTCGGCTGCCCGCACTGCTGCGACAACACCAACCCAGCTTGGTACTCATCGAACTCGGCAGCAACGATGCGCTGCGCGGCTTGTCGCTCAAAATGACCCAAGACAACCTGCAAGCCATGGCCACAGCGGTGCGCGCAACGCGTGCCAAACTCATTTTGATTGGCATGCAAATCCCGCCCAATTACGGCCAAGCATACAGCCAACAATTCTCCGACCTCTTTAGCCAAGTGGCCAAAGACCAGCAAGCCGGATTGGTTCCATTTCTACTCAAAAACGTAGCCGACGCCCCTGACGCTGGCGACCTCTTTCAACCCGACCGCATCCACCCTGCGGCAGCGGCACACCCGCGCATGCTCAACAACGTGTGGCCCAGCGTGAAAAAGCTGCTGCGATGAGTTTTACAACCATCAAGGCCCACGACCTGCTGAGACAGCTGCACAGCTTTGACAGCATCATTGACGCCCGCAGCGAAGCCGAATACGCCCTCGACCACCTGCCCCAAGCCCTCAACTGGCCCACCCTCAACAATGCCCAGCGGCATGAAATTGGCACCCTGTACAAACAAGTCAACGCATTCGAGGCCAAAAAACGCGGTGCCGCAATGGCCGCCCATAACATCGCGCAGCACCTAGAGCGCCATGTCCTGAGCCAACCCCGAGAATGGCGCCCCCTGGCCTACTGTTGGCGCGGCGGCAAACGCAGTGGTTCGCTGGCGCTCATACTCGACCAAATTGGCTTTCGTGTCACCTTGCTCGAAGGCGGCTACAAAGCGTTCAGAGCCGCCACCGTCGAAGCCATGCCCAGCCTCGTGGGCCATCTGCGCTGGCAAGTGGTGTGCGGCCCTACGGGCTGCGGCAAAACACGGCTGCTGCAAGCCCTGCAAAGCCAAGGCGCCCAAGTCCTGGACCTGGAAGCACTGGCCAACCACCGCAGCTCCGTTTTAGGGGCCATTATGGGTCTGCCCCAGCCATCGCAAAAACACTTTGACACCCTGCTCTGGGACAGCCTGCGGCAGTTCGACCCAACGCGGCCTGTGTATGTGGAATGTGAAAGCAAAAAAGTAGGCAACGTCGCCATCCCCACCCCGCTCATCGACGCCATCCGCACCAGCCCTTGCCTGCACATCGACCTACCGATAGACAGCCGCATTGCCTTGCTGCTAGAAGACTACGACCACCTGGTCCAAAACACCGACTACTTTTGTGCGCGTTTAGACATCTTGGCGCAATTCAAAGGCAAACAGCTCGTTCAAGCCTGGAAAGAACAAGTCCAGCAAGGCCAGCTCAAGCCCGTGGTACAAGACCTGTTGGCACAGCATTACGACCCAATTTACCAACAGTCCATGGCGCGCAACTTTAGCCAAATCACCCACGCCCAAACCCTGACCCCCAAGGACCATAGCGTGCCTGCGATGCAGGAGTTGGCACGGCATTTACTGACCCCATCCAGATAAAGCCAACCGACTCAATATTGCGTGCCTTCTTGCACTTTTGCACTTTTGCACTTTTGCACTTTTGCACTTTGCGACTTTCCTAGTCCTGTCTGAGGCTATCGCAATGCCTTGTCAAAAAGAACCGGGAAATTAAAAAATTCATCCGACATTAAGGCTGCGTTTTCAATTGTTTTGAAACGCTAGAGCCACAACAAGGTTAACTCCACTAAAATAGAAGCGTTGAGAGACAAAAATCGGCTTCACGCCGTGAGGTGATTCGGTTCATCCTATATCTCTCAACCCATCTTTCCAACACCCGCTCGGCTCGCCAGAGTTAGCGGGTGTTCTCTATTAAAGATGGTTTTTTGAACCACAGATTTTTTACCCTTGCCCGATGGCACCGGATCCAAATCCAAAACCTCCAAGGTCTGTGGCCATACAAAGTTAAGGTACCTGGCTTCTGCGCGCTCATAAAACCGCTGCAAAGCCCAAAGGTAGTAATCCACCGCTTGCAACCCTGCATGCTCTTTAGGCATGGCACACAGCACTTGCGTCGGTTGGGGCCGCGAAAAACCAAGGTCGCGTGTGAATGCATCGTTCTCTTGGGCGATGGCGTCCACAAATGCTTTGGTGCGCGGCTTGTGTCCGCGTTGGGCAAACACAATTTTGTGGTCATTCCAGCCGTGCAGACGGGAAAACAAGTGCCGCGTTAGCTCGTCGTACAACTCGTGCCCGCTCGGATCGTACCGATAGCTGGGATCCATCCTTCGCCGCTGCAGCGCATAGTCCGCTAAACGCAACTTATCGCGCACCACTGC
>JBIPME010000498.1:0-3071 GCA_044369275.1 Rhodoferax sp. | reverse complement strand
CTCAAACGTATGAGTATAAGTTTACATACAACGGATGGGATGGTCAAGAAAACCTTCTTGCAGGAACATCTTGTACAGTTACAAACTTTGGATTTACAAACCGTTTCTTAGTGTTGGGCACAACAGACGTTGTTCTACCACTAGTTTGTTGGAATCAATGTTCAGCATGTGTTACGCAGGCTCCAGTTACTTTCAGAGTAGACATGTCACAAAGTGGTGCTCCAGCAGGTTCAATACCTGAGGTTAATGGTACATTCAATGGTTGGTGTGGAAACTGTAACCCAATGACAGATGCAAACGGCGATGGAGTTTGGGAGACCACAATTCTTCTTGCTGAGGGGCCATATGAATATAAGTTCTCTTATAGCAACTGGTTAGGTCAGGAGGCACTTACTCCAGGCTCGTCATGTACAGTAACAAACTTTGGTTATACAAACCGTACGCTTGCAGTTGCAGGTTCACAAGCAATGTTATTACCAGTAGTTTGTTGGAACTCTTGTTCGGCTTGTGTTATTACACCTTCACTTTCGTTAAATGTGTTTTTAGATGGTTACTATCAGAACGGATCAAATCCTGCAACAATGGTAGCTGCTAGATACCTCAACCTTGTGGAAGCGGGATCAGCAACTCCAGGAGCTGTTACAGATGTTGATTTAATTACTGTACAATTGCGAAGCGCAACAAACACAGAGACGATAGTTCATACTGCGACTCCTATGTTACAGAAAAATGGATCTGCATATTGTGAGTTCCCTTTAAGTGCATTAGGCGGCTCTTACTACGTTGTAGTGGATCATAAAGCATCAAATCCTTTGTGGAGTGCAAACCCTATAACTCTAACAACTTCATCTACATATAATTTTACCAATAACCTTGTAAATGCTTATTCTGATGGCGATCCATTGCTTTCTCCAATGCATACAATCGTTTCTGGTTTATATGGAATTTGGTTAGGAGAGTTAAACGAAGATGGATATTTAGATGCGAATGACTTTTCAAATTTAGAAATGGATATTTATTCATCAGGATATCAAGGTCTATATTTACTAGACGGAGACTTCAATGGTGATACATATGTTGATGCATCTGACTTTGCAGTATTTGATTCAAATTCCAATTATGGAGCTTATGAGCAGCGTCCTTATTAAAATACATAATTGCTATTGAAAAAAGTAATTATTTAATAATTTGTTAACCGAAATGCTTAAGGATACCTTAAGCATTTCGGCTAATTTTACAAAATTTCTAATTTAATTTTTTTTATTATGAAAAGTTCTACCAAGGTTTTATTGACTGAGATAAAAGGTTTTTTGTTTAAATTTTTATTGCCGTCAGTTCTAATTTTAGTAAGTTATTCGTTGCGTTCCCAAACCACTACAGCAATTCAAATGGATATGGAGTGGCTAAGTTCAACCTCCAATACTGCTGACTTCCAAATTCGTTTAAAAAATGCGGGAACGTCTGCTGTTACTTTTAACGGTTTAATTATTCGTGGTGTACACGCCCCTGGTTTAACAACGGGAACAATAAGTTGGAAAGCGTTGAATGACAATACGCTTCCTGGATGGTTAAACTGGCCAAATACAGGAACAACTAACTTACCGTATAATTCAACTACAAGAAAATTAAATTTCTCGTCATCTAATAGTATCTTTAATAGCTCAACCGCACAAGCCATTCCGTCTGGTGTTGGTGTAGTTGTGGGCACATTTAGAGTATCAACAACAACAACATGGTCTCCCAACAGCAACTTCGGTTTTGTCTGGGAAATGACATCAGGTGGAGTTGTTGGTTACGTTGATGGCGCAACTTTTGTAACTAACATACAACATTATGGGGTAAGCGGGGGTACAATTTGTGGCCAATGTTTAACAGTAACAGCACCTAGTGTTCAAGCATTAAATCAAACTGCTCCGCCCTCTTCTTCTATATTGACTGGCGCTGCAACAATTTGTTCTGGCGCTTCTACAAACTTAAGTGTAGCAGTAACGGACGGAACAGCTCCTTATACAGTAACAGTAACAGATGGAACCAGTAATTATTCAGCAACCAGCGCAAGCCCAGTAAGTATTCCTGTAAGTCCAACATCAACTTCTACGTATACTATTGTATCTGTAACTGGAGGTGGCACAGGCACAGGAAACTCAGGATCTGCCACAGTAACAGTAACACCTGCCACAACAACAGGAAGTGTTACTACATCAATTTGTGCAGGATCTTCGTATACATGGCCGGAAAACGGACAAACGTATGCAACCGCTCAATCAGGGCTTACTGTAGTATCAGGTTGTAATACTGCAACTTTGAACTTGACAATAACACCAACAACAACAACAGGAAGTGTAACAACATCAATTTGTACAGGAGCTTCTTATACATGGCCAGCAAATGGCCAGACGTATTCAACTCCTCAATCAGGACTTACTGTAATTTCGGGTTGTAATACTGCTACCTTGAACTTGTTAGTAACTTCTGAAACAACTTCAGGAAGCGTAACTACCTCAATTTGTTCCGGATCTTCATATACATGGCCTGCAAATGGACAAACGTATACAACTGCTCAATCAGGACTTACTGTAATTGCGGGTTGTAATACTGCTACCTTGAACCTTACAGTTACACCAATACCAACCCAACCAACACTTGCATGTTACCAAACAGCAGTCTTCAATAACACAACATGTGTTTGGGATGTAACAGGTACACAAGCAGTTCAACCAACACTTGCATGTTACCAAACAGCAGCCTTCAATACAACAAGTTGCGCATGGGATGTAATTGGCACACAAGCTGCACAACCAACAGGTTTAGCATGTTATCAAACAGCAACATTTAATTCTACAACATGTGTTTGGGATGTAACCGGCACACAAGCTGCACAACCAACACTTGCATGTTATCAAACAGCAGTCTTCAATAACACAACATGTGTTTGGGATGTAACTGGCACACAAGTAACAAATACAACAACAGTTACAGGAGTTTCTGGCTCATATACTTGGGCAAACAACGGTCAGACCTATACAAGCAGTGGAATTTATACAGGAAACGATGTTAACTGTGTTGCACAG
>JBIPME010000364.1:0-3072 GCA_044369275.1 Rhodoferax sp. | reverse complement strand
GACCGAGGGCAAATTTGCCAGTGGCTACCAAGGCAGCCTTGACACGGGCACATCGAAAGAGTGCGGTGCGATTGGCAAATACATCGACAGCACCATCGACAGCGTGTGGTACGAGGGCAATGTGGCCGGTGGCGTGGTAGCCGCCCCTAGTTTCTATTTTGGTTGGGGCTTTTTGCCTGCATCTTTGAATGCCAACTCGTACTTTGGGGCTTATGTGAAAGCGCCTAACAACGGCATTGCCGACGTATCCGCCTACAGCAATGTCAGTGTTTCAACTTGGACTTGGGACGACATGACCAGTAAAGGCGGCGTCACCGGCACCGTGTTGCTCACCGGCCCCGTAGTCGGCACCTGCACGCCCACGGTGCAGCGCAGCATTGACATTGCCACGCCCTTGGGTGCCAAAACCTACCCCATGGCGTTGAGCAGCTTTACGCTCAAAGAGGCTTGCGGCTACGGCACGACCGCAGCCTTTTTGGCCGCAGGCATTACCCAGGTGGACGTGCAGTACAAAGGCGTGGCCAATATGAACAATGCATTGAATTTGAATGCAACCACGGGCCGTGCGGCCAACGGCATGAACTTGGGCAAAGTGATTTTCACCAACTAAGTTTTTGTGAACCACCTTGCGCCACTCACCTTGGTTAACCGCCTTGCTTAACCAAGGTGTTTGAACCAGGTGTTTGAACCAAGCGGTATGCACCAAGGTGTGCCAACCCAGGTGAACGCAATGCCTTGTGCTTCGCAGTCCCATCCCCTGTGCGCCATTGCGCGCAGGGGACCCCCCCAATTTTCGGAGATCGTATGTTTTTCAAACTTCGTTTAGTGCCCGCCGCCGTGGCAGCCGTTTTGGTAGCGGCTTGTGGAGGCGGCTCTGGCAGCAGCTCGGGTGAGTCCGTTGGCAACGCCTACCGTGGCGTTGCCGTGGACGGTTATTTGGCGGGTGCCAAGGTGGTGTGCGATGCCAATGAAAATGGCCTCGCAGACAATGGCGAAACCATTGTGTTCACCGGGCCATCGGGCACCAGCAGCGTGGGGCAATTTGTGTTTCCCAACGGCTGCGCGCACAGCGTTTTGGCCATGGATGGCACCAATGCGGACACGGGCCTGCCCTTTGTAGGCCTGGGCCAAGCGCCTGCCAATTCGGCCGTGATTTCGCCACTCACCACCTTGTTGCGCTTGGGCATGGGCCAAGCGCAAATCAATGCCGCGTTGATGTTGCCTGCCGATACCAACGTCACCACCATGGACCCCGCAGCCCTGAGTGCAGCGGGGACTTTGGTCAACCCAGGCCTGTACAAAAAGACCTTGGCGGTGCAGCAGCTCTTGCAAAAAACGACCGAAACTTTGGTCGGGGCCGCAGGCTACAGCGGCTCGGTGGCGGTCAACAGCGTGTACAGCGAAGTCGCGGCTGCTTTTGCCAGCGGCATGGTGGCTGCGCCCCAGTTGCTCAGCAGCGATACCGCCGTGGACTTGGCCGCCTTGCAAAGCTTGGTGCAAGCCGCTGCGCAGCGGGTAGCGGCCTCGGCCTCGGTCGATGCCAAGCTCACGGCCAAGCTAGCGGCGGTGGCGCCTGCGGTTTTGGCGGCGGTGGCCTCGCCCACTTACAAGCTCCAAGCCGATGCGATTTTGGGCGCGTCGAGCACACAAAGCGCCTTGGCCAGCGTGGTCAAGACCCAGCAGTCTGATACCAAAGTGGCGTATTTCGTCACCACCAACGTGGCCCGTTTTGGCAGCAGCGCCACCACGGCGCAGGTCAACGCCCTCAAAGCGGAGTTGTCTAACACCGTAGCGCCCGTGGATGACAGCGCGGTGCTGGTGAATTTTGACGAAACCCCCGCGCTCAACAACGCCGGTTTTGGCGGCAACCAAGCCTTTGCAGGCGTGGTGACTTTGCCAACTGGCATGCCCAGCGGCGCTAGCAGCGGCAATGTGTTTCAAATTACGCGCACCGACGCCAGCAAAGGCGGCACCACGTTTGATGGCGGCTTTAGCAAAACCAAGGTCACCATGACGGGCGCTGACACCCAAACCATCACCGCCTTGGTCTACTCGCCCAGAGCGGGCGTGCCCATGGTGATGCATTTGGACAATGCCGCGCTCGCCAGCAACGGGCCGTCTGCCCAGGTCACCTCGGACAAAACGTCCAACGAAGCCGTGGTGCAAGGCTGGCAAACGCTGACCTGGACCTTCTCGGGCCTGACCACCTCCAAGGTCTACGACATGGTGGTGCTCACACCCGACAATGGCAAGGTAGCCCCTGCGGGCGGCGAAAACTACTACTTCGACACGCTCAGGTTCAAGGCCTCGACCGACGCTGGGTCCTCCAGTTCTTCGGGATCTTCATCGAATGCCACCACTGCAATCGCATTGGTGAACTTTGACGAAACCCCTGCGCTCAACAACGCTGGCTTTGGCGGCAACCAAGTCTTCGCTGGCGTGGTGGATTTGCCAAGCGGCCTGTCCGCCGGTGGCAGCAGCGGCAAGGTGTTCCAAATTACGCGCACCGACGCCAGCAAGGGCGGCAGCACCTATGACGGCGGCTTTAGCAAAACCAAGGCCAACATGACGGGCGCTGACACGCAAACCATCACCGCCTTGGTCTACGCGCCCAGAGCGGGCGTGCCCATGCTGATGCACTTGGACAATGCCGCGCTCGCCACCAATGGGCCGTCTGCCCAGGCCACGGCGGACAAAGCGGCCAACGAAGCCGTGGTGCAAGGCTGGCAAACGCTGAGCTGGACCTTCTCGGGCCTGACCGCCTCCAAGGTCTACGACATGGTGGTGCTCACGCCCGACAACGGCAAAGTAGCCCCTGCGGGCGGCGAAAACTATTACTTCGACAACTTGCAGGCCAAGGCCTCGGGCTCCTCCAGCGGGCAGCAGACCGCCACCAACTACCTGGCCTTGCAAGACGACAGCATGCGCTTGGTCAACGGCAGCAAAACCACGCCATTTACCCTGGCACAGTTCCAAACCAGCGCGGGCGTTTCCACCAGCTGGCCATTCTCTAGCAGCGCAACGTTGGAGTTCAAACTGACCGAAGTAGGCAGCTTTAGCCTGGCAGCCGGG
>JBIPME010000030.1:0-9832 GCA_044369275.1 Rhodoferax sp. | reverse complement strand
TGTCTTCATGACGGACTACCCCTACAGCCGACGTTTGTTCGACAAAGTCGACTGGGCGCGACTGCTCTCCCCCAGCAAACCCTTCCACCCCACCGACTATGCCTACGCCGTCAAACCCGGCGACCCCATTTGGCTCAAACAAGTAGACGACTTTGTAACCCGTATTAAGCAAGATGGCCGACTCCAGGCTGCGGCCCAAAAATATGGATTAAGCGAAATTGTCATCAAAAAATAACCCCCCCCGCGTTGCGCGAAGTTACCGCGACGAACGCATTTATGCCAGTTGGCTCAAAAAGTCACACGTCATCAGCGTCGCGCTATTCGCCAGCCAGCTCATTCTGGGGTTAACACTGCTGTTCTCGCACTACGAAAGAACCGAGAGGCAAAACAATATGCAGCTGCAATTGCAGCGCCTGTCCAAGGCCATGGAGAACCAAACCAGCTCCAACCTCAGCGCCATTGAGTCCACGCTGCTCATGCTCTCTAGCACCGAGCAAAACTTGCTAGACCCGCAAACCCCAGGGCACATGGCCCCCATTGTGGCTGCCTTGGTACGGGGCTCCCCGCAACTCAGAAGCCTCTCCTTGGTCAACGCCGAAGGTGTGGTGATTGCCAGCACCACACCCAACAACATAGGCCACCAAATCGCCGTGGGCAACTTCGACCTCGCCCCCTTGCACAAGTCACCCATTTCCATCGGCAAAACACTGCACGTTCGCGACCTCTCGGACTTAGCGCAAGCCAACGCAAACAACAACCGCTTTAACGTCGTGCCTTTGGTCATGAAACTGTCTAACGCGCACAGCAGCAACCACACCCTCGTCGCCTTGGTCAATTTAGACTACTTCAGCACCGAATACCAAACCACGGCCAACGACAACAAAATCCGCATTCTGCTGACCAACTTCCAAGGCCGCCTGATTGTGGCAACCGACAACACGGCCCTCGCGACCGACAGCTCCTTAAGTCGGCTGCCCGTGTTCACCGAATTTCTACCCCGGCGTGAATGGGGTAGCTACACCGGCCTGGGCAGTGACGACGCCCAGACCATCACCGCCTTCTCCAGCCTGCGCCAGTGGCCCATGGTCCTCATCGTAGAGACGCTCTACAGCGACACCATGCAAGAGGTGGAAACCATCGAAAAATGGAGCCTGGTCCTGGTGGCTTGCACTTGGTTGGTGATTGCCATTGCCAGCTACGTCAGCATCGAAAGCATGCGCCGCCATGCCAAAGTGCGCAAACGCCTCACCCAAGAGGTCTACACCAGCGAAGCACGCCACCATGCGGTGCTGCAATCGTCTTTAGACGGCGTCATTACCATTGACGAAAACGGCCTCATCGTCGACTTCAACCCCGCCGCCCAGCAAATATTTGGTCACGCGCCCGCAGCCTGCATCGGCAAAGTCATGCACACCCTGCTGTTTCCCGCCAACGACCTGATCGCCCCGCCTTTTAACTACCGCCTGTCCGAACAAGACCAGGCCACGCTGCGCATGGAAACCGTGGCCCTGCACGCGGGTGGCAAAATTTTCCCCATCGAACTCTCCGTGATCTGTGTGCGCGTAGACGGGCGCACCTTCTACACCGCCAACGTGCGCGACATCAGCGAGCAACAAAAATCCGCCAGCGACATGGCCAACCTATTGCGCAAATACCATGACGTTGCAACCGACCTAGAACAACAAAAACTCGCCCTAGACCAACACGCCATTGTCAGCATCGTCGACGCAGAAAACACCATTCTCTACGCCAACAACAAACTCCTCGAAGTCTCGGGCTACTCCAAACCGGAGTTAATTGGAAAAAAATTCCACACCTTTCGCAAACACCTCCCGCAAGAGTCCTACGACACACTGCGCAAGCACCTCGACCAAGGCCGAATCTGGCACGGCGAGCTGCAAAAACGCCACCGCAATGGCGGCTCCTACTGGGTTGCCAACACCTCCGTGCCGGTACTCGCCGCCGATGGCAGCGTGCGCCAATACATAGCCATTGAAACCGACATCACCGAGCTGCGCAAAACCGAAATCGCGCTCAAACAATCCCACGCCCGAGAGCTTGACATAGGCAATCGAATTCAACAAACCCTGCTCGCCGCATCGCCCGAACACCAGCTCCAAAACGTCTGGTTTAGCCAGTACAACCAAGCCTCCAAAGGCATCGACGGCGACTTTGTCGAAACCATCCAACTCGGCCCACGCTTTGTAGACATCATCGTCGGCGACGTCATGGGCAAAGGCGTTCCTGCGGCCCTGCTGGGCGCAGCCACCAAACTCCAATTCAGCCGCTCGCTGGCCGAACTCATGGCCAACGCAGTCCAAGCCGGGCAACTGCCCGAACCCCAAGACATCGTGCGTGCCGTACACCTTGCCATGACGCAGCACCTCCAAGCCCTCGAAGCCTTTGTCACCCTGGCCTACATCCGCATCGACCTGGACTGCAACTTCATCACCTGGGTCGGCTGTGGCCACGAAGAAACCCTGCTCATCCACGCCGATGGCCAACTCAGCCTCTTACCCAACCAACACCCGCCCTTAGGCATCCTCGACGACAGCAACTACACCCAAAACGCCATGGCACTGGCGCGCGAAGACATCGTCTTTCTCTGCTCCGATGGCCTAACCGACGCCATTGGCAGCAACGGCCAACGCCTAGGGCGCGAGTTTGTCAACAACACCGTGCGCGACATCGTGCGCCAACACACCAGCCCCGCCTGCGCCCTGCACACCGTACGCCGCCTGCTACTCGACTCTGCCACCCAACTCACCGACGACATCACCATGGCCATGCTGGTACGCCCTCCTGCACCACACCACAGCGCCCGCTGCGAGCTCCCCATCACACTGCCATCCATTCGCAAACTGCGGGCCTTCTTAGCCACCCAATTCCAGCATGTAGGCCTAGGCCGCCAAGACGCAGCCATGCTTGAAGTCGCCAACGTTGAAGTCTTTACCAACATCTTGCGCCACGGCCAAGGCCTGCTGCCCGAGGCCCCCCTCGAAGTGATTGCGCGCTGGAGCGCGCAGCACATCGAAATTGAAATCGTCTACCTCGGCACCGCCTTCATCCCCCCCGCAGCCCCAGTGGAGCCCGACCTGAGCAACTTTCCAGAAGGCGGTTTTGGCATGACCATCATCCGCAACGCCTGTGACCAGGTTGACTACCTCCACCACCAAGGCGTCAACACCGTGCGGCTGCGCCGCGATTTCCACACGCAGTAACACGGGCCACGTTCCAGCGCCATAAGACGCACCGCTGAATCAGCCACGTATCAGACACGTATCAGCCTAGAATCGGCATCGTGCGCGCTTCTTCTGCGTCGGCCATCGCCTACGCCAGCCTTGAAAAACCACACCCCCTTACACCACCCCTTACACCCATCCCTTACGCCCCTCATTTCCGCAGCCATCGCAGCCACTTAACTTGGCCCGTTATGATCAGCGCAAATTCCCGTCGGCACACCACATACGCTACCCATCCGATACCCACCTCGCTACTCTGATGCACATTGCCATACTTGAAGACGACCCCGACCAGCGCGCGCTGTTAGAACTTTGGTTAACCAGTGCGCAACACACCACGGCCAGCTTCGGCATGGCCCAGGCGTTTATGGAAGGCGTACGCCAAACCCACTTCGATTTGCTGCTCATCGACTGGATGCTGCCCGACGGGGGCGGTGCAGAGCTGCTGCACTGGATTCGACACGAACTAGGCTGGGGCATTGCCGTGGTCGTCGTCACCTCTTGCGAAGACGAAGCCACCGTGGTCTCCGCCCTCAAAACCGGGGCTGATGACTACCTGGTCAAACCGCCCAAACCCATGGAACTGCTGGCCCGACTGGCCAATGTGGCACGCCGCGCCAAACCCGACAACACGCAAATCCTGCGCATGGAAAGCTACGAAATTGACATCACCGGCCACCGCCTCACACTCGACGGCACGGCGCTGAACCTCACCCAAAAAGAATTTGACCTCTCGGTCTACCTCTTCCAAAGCCCCGGAAAACTGCTCTCGCGCGACCACCTGCTCAACAAAATTTGGGGGCACAACAGCGAAGTCGACACCCGCACCGTAGACACCCACATCAGCCGCCTGCGCAAAAAACTCCAACTCGATGGCAGCAAAGGCTACAAACTCACCCCCATTTACGGCTACGGCTACCGCCTAGACCGGGTGGTGGCCTGAGGCCTTGAAGTGCAATGACCAACAACAAAGGCCGCATCTGCGGCCTTTGTTACATAAGCCCATCGCTTGGGGCTTGGGGCTTGGTTTTTTTGGGGGGGGGGCTGGGCGTTACTTCGCGCCAGGCACCTTGCCCTCTACGCCTTTGACATAAAAATTCACAGCGCTTAAGAATTTGTCATCGGCGACTTCGTCTTTCTTGAGCACCGTTTTGCCCGTGTTGTCCAGCAACGGGCCTTTCCAAATCGCAAAACTGCCGTCCTTCAACCCGGCTTTGACTTCGTCCACCTTGGCTTTGGTTTCTGCGGGCACATCTTCTGCAATAGACACAATGTCAATCGCACCTTCTTTCACGCCCCACCAAACCGCACCGGTTTTCCACGTGCCTTCCAAAGCCTCTTTGGTGGCTTGGATGTAGTACGGGGTCCAGTTAATCACGCTAGAGGCCAAATGGGCTTGGGGGCCGTAAGCGGTCATGTCAGAGTCCCAACCAAAGGCGCGCTTGCCTTTGTCTTGGGCGGTTTTTAACACCGCAGCCGAGTCGGTGTTTTGGAACAAAACGTCCGCGCCGCCATTGATCAAGCTGGTGGCGGCTTCGGTTTCTTTGGGTGGGTTAAACCACTCGTTAACCCAAACGACTTTGGTCTTGATTTTGGGGTTGCTGGTTTGTGCGCCTAAAGTGAAGCTGTTGATGTTGCGAATCACTTCAGGAATTGGCACCGAGGCGACCACGCCCAATGTTCCGGTTTTGCTCATCTTGCCCGCAATCAGGCCCGCCATGTACGCGCCTTCATAGGTGCGGCTGTCGTACGTGCGCAGGTTGTCGGCCGATTTGTAGCCGGTTGCGTGCTCAAACTTCACGTCCTTGAAATCAGGGGCCACTTTGAGCATGGTTTCCATGTAGCCAAAGGTGGTGCCAAAAATCAACTTATTGCCTTGCCCTGCCATGTCGCGGATGACGCGCTCCGCATCGGCTGACTCGGGCACATTTTCTACAAAAGAGGTTTGGATCTTGTCACCAAATTCTTGTTCCAAGGCTTTGCGCGCAGTGTCGTGGGCAAAAGTCCAACCCCCATCGCCCACCGGACCCACGTAGGCGAAGGCAATTTTCAAAGGCTCTGGCTTGGGGGCGGGGGCAGACACTGCCGCTACGGGGGCCGCCGCAGGAGGTGTTTCTTCTTTTTTGCCGCAACCCACCAACGTGGCAGCAGCTAACGCGGTCAGCGCGGCCAATTTCAAGAACACGCTTGTTCGCTCATCTTTCATCGGATTTCCTTTTTTGTAAAAAAATTGCACAACTAAAAAATCTAAAAATTTAAAAATTTAAACCTAAAAATTTAAACCTAAAAAATTCAAAACCCCTCTGCACATTAAGCGCTGGGGTAAAACGGTTTGCCAATCGAGGTCGGCATATTAATCCGAATCCAATGGGGGTTGCGCGAAATCAAGGCCAGCACCACGATGGTCGCAACATAAGGCAGCATGCTCAAGAACTGGCTGGGCACATCCACCCCCACGCCTTGCAGATGAAATTGCAGCATCGTGACCCCACCAAACAGGTAGGCCCCCAACAACACCCGGGCCGGACGCCAAGTGGCAAACGTGGTCAGGGCCAAAGCAATCCAACCCTTGCCCGCAACCATACCCTCTGCCCACAAAGGCGTGTAAATAATGGCAATGTAGGCACCTGCCAAGCCGCACAAAGCGCCCCCCACGACCACCGCCGCAAACCGAATCCAGCGCACAGCGTAACCCAACGCGTGGGCCGACGCCGGGCTTTCACCCACACTGCGCAAAACCAAGCCTGCCCGCGTTCGGTACAAAAACCAAACCAAGGCCAAAGCAAAACCCATGGTGAGGTACACCAAAGGATGCTGCTTGAACAAAGCCGTTCCCACGAAGGGAATGTCCGCCAAAATAGGCACGGAAAAATTGGGCCGAGCAGGTATTTTTTCTTGCACATACCCGCCCCCTACAAAAGCGGAAAACCCCGCACCGAACAAGCTCAGCGCCAGCCCCGTGGCGTATTGGTTGGTATTGAGCCCAATGGCCAAAGCGCCAAAAACAGCGGCCAGCACAGCGCCGGTCAGCATGCCTGCGGCAAAACCCACGGTGTCGCTGCCGGTGTGCACCACGGCGGCAAAGCCCGCAATCGCGGCGCACAGCATCATGCCTTCCGCGCCTAAGTTCACGACACCGGCTTTTTCATTCACCAACAAGCCCAAAGAGGCCATCGCAAGCACCGTGCCCGCATTCAAAGTCGCTGCAATCAACAATGCGTAAGATTCCATTACGAGGCCCCTCCAGACGAAGACGAAGACGATACAGACGCGCTGGCACGGGCTCGGCGAACCAAGCGGTAATTCACCAAGGTATCGCAGGCCAGCAGGCTAAACAACAGCAGCCCTTGGAACACGCCCGTCATCGATTTGGGCAAGCCCATGCGCGACTGCGCCAATTCACCGCCGATATAAAACATGCTCATCAACAAGCTGGAGAAGACCAAACCCACCGGGTGCAGCCGCCCCACAAAAGCCACAATGATGGCGGCAAAGCCGTAGCCTGCTGGCAGGTAAGGCGTCAACTGGCCAAGGGGCCCCGCCACTTCAAGCGCCCCGGCCAAACCCGCCATGCCACCGGAGACCAGCAAGGCCGTCCACAGCGCACGGCGCGAGGAAAATCCGGCATAGCGCGCCGCCGCAGGGGCCAAGCCCCCCACCTGCTGGGCAAAGCCCGCACGCGTGCGAAACAAGAAGACCCACACCGCCGCAGCCGCCACCAAAGCCAACACCACGCCAATGCCCATGCGCGAGCCGCTCATGAGTCTGGGGATACGGGTTGCCGCTTCAAACGTTTGGGTCTGTGGAAAGTTGTGGCCAAGGGGGTCTTTCCAAGGGCCGTAGACCAAAAAGCCCAAGACCTGTATGGCGATGTAGACCATCATCAAACTGACCAAAATTTCACTGGCGTTAAAGCGATCTCGCAGCAGCGCGGTAATGCCCGCCCACGCCATGCCGCCGGCCACCCCCGCCACCATCACCAAAGCCACCATCCAGCGCCCCGTGCTTGCATCGGCCATTAAGGCCACCCCGCTGGCGGCGATAGCGCCCACAATGTACTGCCCCTCGGCACCGATATTCCACACATTAGAACGAAAGCACACCGCCAGCCCCAAGGCAATCAGCAACAAGGGCGTTGCTTTGACCACCAACTCGCCGAGTGCGTAGCTGTTTTTAATAGGCTCCCAGAAAAACACCTGCAACCCGCGCAGCGGGTCTTTGCCTAAGAGTTGAAACAGCACCAGCCCTATCAAAACGGTGAGGAAAAGTGCCAAAACGGGCGATGCATAGGTCCACCAGCGCGAAGGCTCTGGCCGCACCTGGAGTTTGAAGTTCAGCATGTTGCACCCCACAGTCCGCTCATCCACTCGCCTAGCTGCGCCACCGAGGCGTTGGCCGTTGCTATCGAAGGCGACAGCTTGCCTTGGGCGATGACGTGCAGGCGGTCGCTGACCTCGAACAACTCCTCAAGCTCCTCACTCACCAGCAAAACCGCACAACCCGCATCACGCAGGGCCAAAATCGCCGCGCGAATTTGCGCCGCAGCCCCCACGTCCACGCCCCATGTGGGTTGCGAGACGATGAACACGCGCGGCTGGGCATCTATTTCGCGCCCCACAATGAATTTTTGCAAATTACCGCCCGACAAAGACTGCGCAGCCGCCCCCACCCCACTGGCCTTGACTTGGAAGCGCGCAATAATTTGGGCCGCCTGGGCGCGCAATGCGGTCAAGGAAAGCAGCCCACCAGCCATACCCGGCCAAGCAATGGCCTCCTCGCGGGTGAGCAACAGGTTGTGCGCCAAACTCAACGCGGGCACCGCCCCGCGCCCCAAACGCTCTTCAGGCACAAAGTGCAAACCCCGTTTGCGCCGCCCCGCAGGCCCGATCTGAGAGACGTCTTCGCCCGCCAAGCGGATACTGCCCTTGGGGGCGCGACTATTCTCCCCCGACAGGGCGTACAAAAGCTCGCGCTGGCCATTGCCTGAGACGCCTGCAATGCCAAGCACCTCGCCTGCACGCACCTGCAAATCGATGCCCTGCAAATCCACGCCAAATTGGTTTTCACGGGGCAAATTCAAATTTTGCACCGCCAAGCGCAGCTCTGCGGGCTGGCGCTGGTGGTGCGCGAGCTTGGGGGGCTCTGCACCAATCATCAGGCGCGACAGCGATGCGTTAGATTCCTGCGCCGGATTGCACACCCCAGTCACCCGGCCACCGCGCAACACGGTGCAGGCGTTGCACAGTGCACGGATTTCATGGAGTTTGTGGCTGATGTACAAAATGCTACAGCCCTCGGCGGCAAGTTGCTTGAGCACAACGAACAGTTTTTCAACCGCCTGCGGGGTGAGTACCGAGGTGGGCTCGTCCAAAATCAGCAATTGGGGGTTGCCCAGCAAGGCGCGAATAATTTCAACCCGCTGCATCTCGCCCACGCTCAAGGTGTGCACGGGCCGACTGGGGTCAATGTCCAGACCGTATTGCGCTGCTTTGCTCGCGACACTTTGGGTAACTTGGGCCAGCGTTAAACTTTTTTCCAGCCCCAGCCAGACGTTTTCAGCCACCGTCAGGGTGTCAAACAAGTTGAAATGCTGGAACACCATGCTAATGCCCAAGGCCCGGGCCTCTTTGGGGTTGCGAATGTGCGCGACTTGGCCGTTTAACCTGATTTGGCCGGCGTCGGGCGCAATAGCCCCGTAAATAATTTTCATCAAGGTCGATTTGCCCGCACCGTTTTCACCCAAAACCGCATGGGTTTGGCCCGGCATAACGGTGAGCGCGATGTCGCTGTTGGCAACAACACCGGGGTAGGCTTTGCAGATGCCTTGGAGTTGGAGTCGGGGTGTATCCATGCAAAAAATTCCGTTGTTTTTTTGTTATTGACGACCTACAGCCACTGCACCGCAGAGGCAGGGGTTACTGCGTTGGAGGGCTCTATGGGAAGGCCGTATAGGAGGGCCTAATTCGAGGGCTCTATGCTAGCGCGTACAGCGCCAGCAAACCTAGCGATTTACCCCGAGTGATTCGATTATTAAAACGGGCCATGACTGGACTGCACCCGAGCAAGGCAATTCACCAGTAAACACAAAAACTCATAAAAAACCAATAAAACAACAAAAGAACGCAAGTTATAAAAACCAACAACTTACACTATGTAGTAATAATTAACAAAACAATAAACCAAAGCAATACCTACAAAATAATAATAGCAAGGTCTGCGGTACACACCATTTTCAGGGATGTCTTACATGTTTCATAAAATCAAATTTTCGCGCTTGGCTTACGTGCTCTATGCATGCCTAGTAGTCGGGTGCGGCGGCGGCGGGGGTGGCGCAGCAGGCAGCTCTGGGGGAGGCAGCACCAACACAACGCCCGATGTGACGCCACCCAGCGTTCAGATGAAAAGTACCGGCTGGTTAGGCCCTGTCTCTGAAGCCGCATTGGGCACGCCTATTCCCTCCATGAATACGGCCATCTACGACAGCAAGGGGGGGTTTAGCATGGACCCAAAAGATGAACGCATGCTCTCTACAGAGGGGGAAGAGGCGATTAAAGCGCATACGATTCCTTATTTACCCCCCGTGCAAGACC
>JBIPME010000514.1:0-3092 GCA_044369275.1 Rhodoferax sp. | reverse complement strand
AAACCACAACGGCCAAGCCCGGCGACCTGATCAGCGACCTCATTAGCGACCGCAGCCCACCCGAATCCACATAAACACACCACCCTGCGCCACACTTTATTTTTTACCGACCACCATGTCCGCAAACCCCAACCCCAACCTCAACCTCAACATTCACCACCTGGGCGACACCCTCGCCCAAGTCGAGACCGCCATCCGCAAAGAGCCCAGCCAAGACAAACACCGCTGGGCGCTGGTCGAAATCCTCTGCATCATGGGCCACTGGGAACGCGCCCTGCGCCAACTCCAAGCCCTGGTCAAACTCGCCCCCGAATGGCAATCCCAGGCCCACCTCGTGCGCGGCCTCATCCGCGCCGAAACCCAACGCAACGCCGTCTTCAGCGGCGCGCAAATGCCTGTGCCCGTCATCGACCTGCCCGACTGGATGCACGACCTCGCCCACGCCCTGCACCACAACGCCCGTGGCGAACACCCCCAAGCCGACCTGCTGCGCACCAGCGCCCTCGAACGCGCCCCCACCAGCGCAGGCACCTGCAGCGTGCACCAACTCCCCACGGCGGCCCCCACCGCCCACGCCACGCCCCGCACAGCGGCAGCCCAAGAACACCGCTTTGAATGGCTCGCCGACAGCGACACCCGCCTAGGCCCCGTCTGCGAAGTCATGGCCGCAGGCGCCTACCGCTGGCTCGCCTTTGCCGACATCGCCCACCTCCACATCCAAGCCCCCACCCGGCTGCTCGACCTGGTCTGGCTCCCCGCCAAAATGCAACTGCGCGGCGGCCCCGCTGCGTCACGCGAAATCCATGGCTACCTGCCCGCACGCTACCCCCTGGTCAGCATGGAAACCACCCAAACCACAGACACCACCGCAGCCACCTCGGCGACCACCCCCGCCCCAGGCCACGCCAGCGACGACGCCCTGCTCCTGGCGCGCATCACCCGCTGGCACGACGTGGGCGACACCGGCGTCTTCGCCCAAGGCCAAAAAACCTGGATGACCGAAGGCATCGACTGGCCCCTGCTCGACATACGGGAAATCCGCACATGAACCAAGCCATCGCCCCCACCCAAGACCACGCCAAAGAGCAGCCCAAAACCCAAGTCCGCTCCCAGCCCAAAGACCACCCCGGTGCGCAAAGCCTGCCCTCCACCCGCACCAGCTACAAACGCAGCACCGAGCAGCACTTCCTGCCCACCCTGTTTGACCGCCTCACCGACGAGGCCCCCCACGAGTCCAGTGAAAACACCGACTCCTACGCCTACAGCCGCAGCCGCATCCGCGCCATCGTCCTGCGCGACCTCGCCCTGCTGCTCAACACCACCAACCACCAAGACTGGATCGACGCCACCCGCTACGCCCAAGTGGCCCAATCCACCTTCAACTACGGCGTCCCCGCACTCGCAGGCGGCTACCTCTCCGAGACCAAATGGGGCGACATCGAAATCATGATCCGCAACGCCATCCAACAATTCGAACCCCGCATCCTGGCCACATCGCTGCAAGTCAACCCCGTGCTCAAAAAAGAAGCCAGCAACAACTACAACGTACTCACCTTCATCATCCACGGCGTCATCCAAATGCACCCCTACCCCATGGAATTCAGCGTCCAAAGCGCCTACGACCTCGAAAGCAACCGCATCGAACTCCACTCCCTGCGCTAAGCACTGCACCAGCCTCCCCATCAACCCAACCTAAACAGCCCCCACCATGCACCCCCAACTCCTGCACTACTACAACGAAGAACTCACCTACATGCGCGAAAGCGCAGGCGAATTTGCCGCCCTGCACCCCAAAATCGCCCGCCGCCTGGGCATGCAAGGCATCGAAGTCGCCGACCCCTACGTCGAACGCCTCATCGAATCCTTCTGCTTCATGTCCGCGCGCATGCGCATCAAACTCGACGCCGAATTCCCCCGCCTCACCCAGCGCCTGCTCGAAGTCATCTACCCCAACTACATCAGCCCCACGCCCTCCATCGCCGTGGCCCAGCTCCACCCCAACATCGGCCAAGGCAACTTCAGCCACGGCTTCAAAGTCGAGCGCGACACCCCCTTCTTTGGCCGCCTGCCCCAAGGCGAAGCCACCGCCTGCCAATTTCGCACCACCCAAGACGTCACCATGTGGCCCCTTGAAATCATCAGCGCCAAACTCACCGGCGCACCCCCCGACATCCCCTCCACCGAACGCTACCTGCCCGCCCACGTCCAAGTCCACGGCAGCCTGCGCCTGCGCCTGCGCACCCGCGGCAAAGACACCTTTCGCAACCTCCAAGGCCTAGACCGCCTGTCCATCTACCTGCCCGGCCAAGAACAAATCGCCTCCCACCTCTTCGAACTCCTGCACTCCAGCGCCGTAGCCAGCCTCATCGGCATGCCCGAAAAAATGGGCAACCCCTGCCACACCGTCTCCGAACACGCCCTCGTCCACGAAGGCCTCTCCCCCAGCCAAAACGTGCTCCCCCTGGCCTGGAACACCTGGCACGGCCACAACCTGCTGCACGAATACTTCGCCTGCCCCAGCCGCTTTTACTTCTTCGCCCTGCAAAACCTCGCCCCCGGCCTCTCCCGCATCGAAGGCGACGAGGCCGAAATCATCATCCTGCTCAGCCGCCACCCCGGCAAACTCAGCGCCCTGGTGGACGCCAAACAATTCGCCCTGCACTGCACCCCGGTCATCAACCTCTTTAGCCACCGCACCGACCGCGTCGAAGTCAAAGACGCCCAAACCGAGCTCCACCTCGTCCCCGACCGCTCCCGCCCCATGGACTTCGAGGTCTACAGCGTGGCCGAACTCCACGGCCAAGAGGCCGAGCACAGCCCGGCCATGCCCTTTCGGCCCATGTTCCAAACCCTCAACCAAGACGAAGGCAACCATGGCCGCTACTTCAGCGTGCGCCGCGAACAGCGCCTAGACTCCAACAACGCCCGCAAATACGGCACCCGCACCTCCTACACCGGCACCGAGGTCTTCCTCAGCCTGGTCGACCAGCACGAAGCCCCCTACAACAAAACCCTGCGCTACCTCAGCGTGGAGGCCCTGGTCACCAACCGCGACCTGCCCCGCCTGGTGCCGCGCAACGGCATCGACGACC
>JBIPME010000363.1:0-3092 GCA_044369275.1 Rhodoferax sp. | reverse complement strand
GTTCGGTATTGAGCCAATCGCGCGAAGGCCCGCCCTCTTTGGCTGCGGTGATTTCCACCGTTTGCCCATTTTTCAATGCGGTGTTCAGCGGCACCATGGCCCCATCGACTTTGGCCCCACGGCAGCGATGGCCTAAGTTGGTGTGAACGCTGTAGGCAAAGTCCACCGGCGTGGCACCTTGGGGTAATTCGATGATGGCAGCATCTGGCGTGAGCACGTAAATGCAGTCTTCTAACAGCGCCCCACCTTCTTGCGCAGTCTGCCGGTGTGCGGCCCCGGCCGCGGATACATCGCGCTCCCAGGCCAAGAGTTGGCGCAGCACCGCAATTTTGGCATCGTAGCTGCCATTGGCCAGTACGCCGCCATAGCCCTTGGCACCCGCTTCTTTGTACACCCAGTGCGCGGCGTGGCCATGTTCGGCGTGGTCGTGCATGGCCTGGGTTCGCAATTGGATTTCTATGGGGCGTTGCTGTGCATCGCGCACCACGGTGTGCAAGGATTGGTAGCCATTGCTTTTGGGGCGTGCAATGTAGTCATCGAACTCACGCTCTATGGGCACAAAGTGGCTGTGCACCCAGCTCAGCGCAGCGTAGCAGTCGGGCACACTGGGCACCACAATGCGCAGTGCGCGGATGTCGTAGACCTGCTCAAAGCCCAGCGATTTACCGCGCATTTTTTTCACAATGCTGTAGATGTGTTTAGGACGCCCTTGCACCGTGGCGGCTATGCCTTCTTGTTGCAAGTTGTGCGCAAGCTCTTGGCGCAGTTGCTCCACCAAGGTTTCGCGGCGGACGCGTTTTTCGTCGAGCAATCCGGCGATTTGTTTGTAGGTTTGCGGCTCTAAAAAGCGAAATGCCAGGTCTTCTATTTCCCACTTGATTTCCCAGATGCCCAGCCGATTGGCAAGCGGCGCAAAAACTTGCAGGGCTTCACTGGCCAGCCCGCAGGGTGGGGGTAATTTGGCGGCGGCGTAGTAGCGCAGTGTTTGCAACCGCGAGGCCAATCGCAACAGCACCACGCGCAGGTCGCGCGAGAAGGCCAGCAGCATTTTTCGCACACTTTCGGTCTGTGTTGCCGCACTTTGCGCCATGGGTGCAACCAAGCCCGCATGCGTTGCCTCGCGTTGCGCCAGCCGTGCCCGGCGTTGCAAGCGCAACAGATTGGAGGCCTCCATGGCCAAATGCATGAGGTTGTCACCAAAAGCCTGGGCAATGATTTCTTGGGGTTTGCTCAAAGCGTCAAAGGCATAGACCAAGTAGCACGCAGCTTGCATGTTCTGCGAGGCCGCAATGCTGCGAAAGATAGCCGCCATTGCATCGGCATGCGCCAGTATGTTTTCGCCCGTGTCGAGCATTTGGTTCGAGAGCAAGGGCTGCGAAAAAGCACGGGCCCGGGCAACGATTTGCACCGACTCTGCCGATCCCTCTGTGGCCTCTGATGTTGATGTTGATGTTGATGCAGCCAGCGTGGACGCAACTTCGCCTTGCAATGCACTGTTTTGCAAGGCGCTGCTTGTGTCACTTTGCAATCTGTCACTTGGTATTGCAAATGGCACGTCTGGAGAATCTGGAGGATTGTGCCGGCTTTTCATAGGGGAACGTGGTGTAGGCTTAGCGGCATCAGTCTGACTCCAGCAAAAAGTCGCTCACGACATCGAGTTGGTCTGCTGCGATCAGGGTGGGCGCATGCCCTACCCCCTCGAACTCCACGCAACGCGCCTGGGGGCCGCGTTGGGCCATCTCCTGCGCCGTGCTGCGCGCCAGCAAGTCAGACTGGGCACCACGCAACAACAGGGTTTGCGCGGTGATGCTGTCATAAAGCTGCCACAGCATCTGCGTGCCTTGGGCCGAGTCTTGGGGCGTTACGGTTTTGAATGCCAAGGCGATTGCCGGGTCGTAATGCAAGACCACGCCTGGCTGGCCATCGGGCTTGGGCTTGAGCATGTGCTGGGACATGGCCGACCACTGCGCTGGCGTGTGGGGGCCAAAGCTGCTGGAAATAGCCCACAGTGCGGCGGTGGCTTGTTCAAAAGAGGCGAACTCCATCTGTACCCCTAGGTAGCTGCCAATGCGTTGCAGGGACTGCCACTCCAACACAGGCCCGACATCGTTGAGTACCAGCTTGCGTACCTGCAACCCCAAACCGGCGGCATGGGCGCTGACCGCCATGCCAATTAAACCGCCTAAGCTGGTGCCCACCCAGTCTATGGATTGAACTTGCAGCTTGGCCAGCAGCACCAGCATGTCAGCGGCATAGGTGGGCACTTGGTAGGCCAGTGCATCGGCCAGCCAGTCGCTTTGACCGCGCCCCACAACGTCGGGGCAAATAATGCGAATGGGTTGGCGTGCACGCGAGAGCAAGGATTGCGCCAGCACATCAAAATCGCGCCCCTGCCGGGTTAAACCATGTACACACACCACCGTATGCGCCGCGCCCTCGTCGCCCCACTGCCAATACGCCATGTGGTGGCCTTGCTGGGAATCGGGACAAAAAACGCGCTGTAACTTCGGAGTCCGTGACATGGTTTAAACCTCGTGTTTGATAATGACTCCATCGTAAGTCAATCCCACTCTATTTTTTGAAAGTAGCTATTTATGCTTCAAGGTAAAACTGCAATCGTCACGGGCTCCACCAGTGGCATCGGTCTTGGCATT
This sequence comes from Rhodoferax sp., assembly GCA_044369275.1. GTDB lineage: Bacteria > Pseudomonadota > Gammaproteobacteria > Burkholderiales > Burkholderiaceae_C > Allorhodoferax. Next base: position 438 of record JBIPME010000363.1, on the reverse strand, counting down.
GCCAAGGCACTGGCCGCCCAAGGCGCCAATATTGTGCTCAATGGTTTTGGAGACTTTCAAGCGGCCCAAGCGCAAGTCGCTAGTTTGGGGGTTCAAACGGCGTACCACCCCGCCGACATGGGCAAGCCCGCGGAGATTGCCGCGCTGGTGGACTTTGCCGCGAGCACATTGGGCAAGCCCGATATTGTGGTCAATAACGCGGGCATTCAGCATGTGGGCCGCATTGAAGATTTTCCTGTGGAGCGCTGGGATGCCATTTTGGCCATTAACCTGAGCAGTGCGTTTCACCTGACCCGCTTGGCCTTGCCCGCTATGCAAGCCCAAAACTGGGGGCGCATTATCAACATTGCGTCGGTGCATGGTTTGGTCGGCTCGGCAGAGAAGTCCGCCTACGTGGCCGCGAAGCACGGCCTCGTCGGCTTGACCAAGGTGACCGCA
>JBIPME010000043.1:0-8948 GCA_044369275.1 Rhodoferax sp. | reverse complement strand
CAAACACCGCTAGACAATACAGATCTTTAATTATTAACGACACTGCGTTCCGTCCAAGTAGCAATATAAATTTGACACTTGTTGGCATATTGCGGCATGAACTTGGGCACGTTCTGTCCTTTCGCCATGAGCACACCAGACCCGAGGCTGGGCCGGGTTGCTATGAAAATAACGAATGGACGCCGATTACACCCTACGATGCATTCTCTGTGATGCACTACCCCCAATGTAACGGGCAGGGGGATTGGTCGCTGAGCTTGACCGATGACGATAAACTGGGTGCGGCTTGTGTGTATGGCCCGGCTGCTGGAGTTGCATTCAATCCAGCAAACTGTTTGTCAAACTAAGCTGGAATAACTTTTCATGCCACTGGGCGCAGGCTTCGTGTGCATGAAAGTTAGCAAAAAACTACTGCGAAATTAAGATCGTAGTAGAGAGCATGGTGGGGGAAAAGCCTGTGATTACGCTTTTTTCACGTAGGCGCTGCACCAGGCTTTTTTGGCGACTTGCTTGCCAGCGAACAAGGGGCAGTTGCCTGCGGCATCGCTGGCTTTGGCTTGGTACAGCGAGCAGTTGCCACAGTTTTGGCCTGCTACAAATTTGGGGAATTTGGTTTTATCGACTTTGCTGCCATCGGCTTTGTAGCCCAAGTTGGCGGCAGCAGGATCTGTCTCTGCAACCATTGCAGGCGCAGCAGCAAATGCGGTGCTGGCTACGAAAGCGCCTGCTCCCAAACCCAGTTGCATTACGAATTCACGACGATTTGACATGGTATTTCCCTAGTGAAATGAGGTTGGCAGCACCATAGCTGCCAGCCGTTGATTATGAGCGACTGTGATTGCCCGTGCGCGACTCGCAATTGCTACAGTTTGCATATTTTGATAAATTAAATAAATTATTTATTTGCAATTAATTTTTTAAAATAAATTGCGTTTAAATTTAAATAAAATGCCAAAAAATTAAATCCATTATTTTTTTGGCATTGTTTCACTTGTATTTTTTTACCGTTTTGGATTATTTTTTGCCGCCAGCACGTGCATTTTGGGCCCGCTCTAGGCTTTTTTGGGCTTGCTCAGTGGGGATGGCGTACATGTTGGCGAAGCTCTCCACGGTTTGGCCGCTGGCCTCGTAGCTGCGCAGCAGGGCTTCGTCGCGGGCGGCTTGGCTGGCGGCGGCGTCCAAGGCTTGGGCGGTGAGTTGGTTGGCCTCTTCGTCGCGGCCTTGGGTGCGTTGGGCGTAGTCTTCACGGCTCAAACCCGAGGCTTCAAAGGCCTGTTGAATGCGTTGGCACAGTTGGGGGCGCAGGTCTTCGGTGCTGCGTTTGGCGCGGCGGCGAAAGACTTCGAGCAAGGCGTGGTGAATTTGTTCGGGGGTCAGGTCTTCCACCGGCGCGCCGCTCAAATCGTGGCGCGGCAGGCCTGTTGCAACGCAGTTGAGGTAGCGACCGGAGCGGGTGTGGTAGCCCAGCGCCGCTTTGAGGCTTTCGGCTTGGAGTTGCTCGGGGTGGGCTTGCAGCAGGTCTTGAAAAATGCCGCGTTTGAGGGGCAGAAATTGGGCTCCAAACAGGGCGGGGTAGTGCTGGGCCAAAATTTCCAACACTGGGTAGACCTCGTTGATGTCGGGAAAGCGCTGTTTGCGTTTGTTTTGGGCGGCGGTGGTGGTGGGGGCCGCAGTTTCGGTGCTTGTGTCTGTTGCGGTTTCAGTAACAGTTGTGGTTTCAGTTGTGGTTTCAGTTGCGATGTCAGTTGCGCTTTCAGTGGCGGCATCGGCTGTGTGTGGCGTGGCTTGGGTGGCGGTGGTTGCCGTTTGCGTGGCAATGGTTTCGGTCGGGGTAGGGGTGCTGGCGATGGTGTTCACGGTCAGGGGTCTCTCAACAGGGGATTTGTACGATGCTCGCGCACTGCGGGCATGGTTGTGGGATAGGAAGAATAAGAGGCAATGGGATGGAATATGGGGGAATAAGGAGAAATAGGGTGCGCTAGGGGGAGTCTTGGGGTGTGTAGATTGAAAAAATTGAGCCGATTTTAGGGGCTGCGTAGACAGGCGTCTGCGCCATCGACTTAAGTAGCGCTGGGCGCGACACCCAACAGTTTATGCAGCTTGGTGCTGGTCGTAGTGTATTGGAGCAGGGGTGGCGGGCCGCCCTGAATCAGGGGCATGGCGGCGAAGGCGGCGAGTACGCATTCGTGAAAGCCGCAGAGTATGAGTTTTTTCTTGCCAGGGTAGTGGTTAATGTCGCCAATGGCAAAGATGCCGGGGATGTTGGTGGCGCAGCTGGCGGGGTCTACTTGGAGTTGCCGGCGTTCCATGGCCAAGCCCCATTGGCCAATGGGGCCGAGTTTGGGGGAGAGGCCTTGGAGTACCAAGAGATGGTCCACAGGCAGGCTGCGTTGGCTGGCATCGGGCAGCAGGATTTGGATGTGCTGCAGGCGCTGCGCGCTGTGTTGCACTTCGGTGATTTGTCCCGCAATGAAATGCAGTTGGCCAGTGCCGCGCAGGGCGTTGAATTGCGCTACGGTGGCAGGCTCGGCGCTAAAGCTGTCACGGCGGTGAACCACGGTGACGCTGGCAGCGGCATGCGGGCCGGGGGTGCTGAATTGGATGGCCGCTTGCAGTGCGCTGTCGCCATCGCCTGCGATGACCAGGTGTTGTTGGGCCAGGGTTGCGGGCGCGGGTGGCTGGTAGTGCAGGGGGGGGCTGCCAAGCTGGTCTGCGCCTGTGGCGTTGAGGGGGCGGGGGCTAAATGCACCCACGCCAGCGGCGATGAAGATGGTTTTGCTTAAGAAACGCTGGTGGTTGGTTTGCACCAAGAACCGCCCATCGGCTTGCTGCGTGAGCTGGCTTACCAGTTGGTTGAAGTGGAAGCTGGCGTTAAAGGGGCGGATTTGCTGTTGCAATTGTGCGATCAGCTCGCGCCCCGTGCACACGGGCACGCCCGGTATGTCGTACAGCGGTTTGTCCGGGTAGAGCTCGGCGCACTGGCCACCTGCGTGCGCCAGGTTGTCGATGGCGTGGCAATGCACGCCTTGCAAGCCGAGTTGAAAGATTTGGAACAGGCCCACCGGCCCCGCACCCACAATGAGGGCGTCGGTTTCCAAGGGGGCGTTGTCAGTGGGCTTGTGCAAAATGAAGCGGGCAGCAGAGAAGTTAGCGGATCAGTGCGGAGAGCTTGTCGGTTTTGTCTTTCCACTCTTCGGCGGTGGGCAGCGGTTCTTTGCGTTTGGTGATGCTTTTCCAGCTGCTGTTTTTGGCCAGTTCGGCGTTGAGCGCAACCATGTGTTGCTGGTCTTGCGGGGTGTCTTCTTCCGCGTAGATGGCGTTGACGGGGCATTCGGGAATGCAAACCGCGCAGTCTATGCACTCGTCGGGGTCGATGGTGAGAAAGTTAGGGCCTTCGCGGAAGCAGTCGACGGGGCAAACATCGACGCAGTCGGTGTATTTGCATTGAATGCAGGCTTCAGTGACGATGTGGGTCATGGTGGATTGGATCGCAGGGGGTTAAAGAAGACGCGCTGTGCTGCGCCAAAAGAAGCTGATTTTATTGGCTTTTGGCGCAGCGGGGTTTTTACGGTGAATCGTCTGGGCTGGCATGGCCTTGCCCGGACTTGTGGGGCCTTGCGGGGCGCGGCAGTTTTACTGCAGCAGCAAGGCCCCCGAGGTTTTGTGGCTGGCGGTGTCTACCAAGATCAGGGAGCCCAGCAGGCGCGAGCGCTGGTAGGGCAGCGCCGCTATGGGCTCTTGCAGCACGAGTTCGATGTGGCCTATGCCGTTGGGCGGGATTTGCTGGGCTTCGCTGGCTTGCAGGGTGTTGATGTCGAGGCTGTTGAGGATGCGCTGGACTTTGGCTTTGATCCAGCGGTGGCCGTGCAGCGCCCAGTAAGTACGCCCGGGCACCAGCGGTTCGTCGTCCATCCATGCCACCGTGGCGCGCAGGTTGCGCTGGCCTTCAAAGGGGGCTGAAGAAGACGCTGAAGAAGGTGCTGGGGAAGACGCTGAAGAAGGCGCTGGCGTTTCCTCGCTGGGTGCTGCGAGCAGCCAGTCACCACGCGAGACATCGACTTCGCGGTCCAAAATCAGGCCCGCGCTGTGCCCAGCTTCGACGGCGCTGCTGGCGCTGCGCACAGCGTCCAAAACTTGGGCCACCGTGGCCGTTTGGCCGCTGGGGAATATGCGCACGCTGTGCCCCACTTGCACATTGCCGCAGGCCACGCGCCCCCAAAAAGTACGCCGGCCTTGGCTGGTGTCGGCGCTGGCGTGGAATTTTTCCACCCATTGCACGGGAAAGGCGAACGGCAACCCGGTGTCGCTGGCGCTGCTGGGCAGGCGCTCTAGCAGGCGCAGCAAGCTCGGGCCCGCGTAGCCACACCAACCTGGGGTGGCCTGTACCACGTTGTAGCCTTTGAGGGCGGACATGGGGATGGTGGCGTGGATGGGAATGCCTGCGGCGTGGGCAAAGGTTTCCAGGGCTTGGCTGATGCGGGCAAAGGCCAAGGCTGCGTTACCCGTGGCGTGGGTTGGTGAAGGGGTGTGCGCATCGCTTGGGGCGTCTAACTCCAAGGCGTCGAGTTTGTTGACCGCAAAAATAATGTGGGGCACGCGCAAGAGGTTGACCAAGAGGGCGTGGCGTCGGGTTTGGGGCAGCAGTTGCAAGGGCGCGGGGTCTTGCCAAGCGAGTTTGCTGGCATCGACCAAGACCACGGCCGCGTCTGCACTGCTGGCGGCGGTGACCATGTTGCGGGTGTACTGCTCGTGGCCGGGGGCGTCGCCGATGATGAATTTGCGCGCCGTTGTCGCAAAGTAGCGGTAGGCCACGTCGATGGTGATGCCCTGCTCGCGCTCTGCCGAGAGGCCGTCGGTAAACAGCGCAAGGTCGGCCTGCCCGCTTTGGGAGACGTTGGCCAGCTGGTCTTGCAGCACGCTGCGGCTGTCTACCAAAAGGCGGCCAATAAGGGTGCTTTTGCCATCGTCCACGCTGCCGCAGGTGATGAATTTCAAGGCGGAAGCGGTGTTGGGGGCGCTTAGGTGGCTGGGATCGTTAGGGGTTGTGCTGGTGTTAGTGCTGGTGGCGGCAGGGGTATTGGGGGTGCTCAGCAGAGTCATAAAAATCCTTTCAAAGCTGCATCTAGGGGGCAGAGGCCGCGCAGCGTGCGTGTGCAGTGGCTGCGTGTGCCGCCCCTGCAAGGGGGTGTGAATGCTTAAAAATATTAAAAAATATTAAAAATAGCCGTCTTTTTTGCGTTTTTCCATCGAGGCTTCGGAGGTTTTGTCGTCCATGCGGGTCGCACCGCGCTCACTCACATCGGCACTGAGCGTTTCTACAACGATGGCAGCGGCGTTGCCCGCCAGGCTTTCTACGGGGCAGGTGCAGGTAATGTCGCCCACCGTGCGAAAGCGCACTTGCCGCGTCTCAACGGCCTCACCGGGTTTGGCGGGGGTGAGTTCGGTCACCGGCACCAGCAGGCCACGGCGTTCCACCACGGGGCGGGGGTGGCTGTAGTAGAGCGAGGGCAGGGCGATTTGTTCGCGTTCTATGTACTGCCAAACGTCCAGTTCGGTCCAGTTGGAGATAGGGAAAACGCGAAAGTGCTCGCCGGGCTGCAACCGGGTGTTGAACAGGGTCCAGAGTTCGGGGCGCTGGGACTTGGGCTGCCATTGGCCAAAGCTGTCGCGGTGGCTAAAGATGCGTTCCTTGGCGCGGGCTTTTTCTTCGTCGCGTCGGGCCCCGCCAATAAGGGCGTCGAAACGGAATTCCTCAATGGCTTCGAGCAAGGTGACCGACTGGTGGACATTGCGGCTCTCGCCGGGGTGGGCCAGGCGCACGGTGCCGCGTTGCATGGAGTCTTCTACGCTGCGCACGATCAGCTCGGCGTCCAGTTCGCGTGCGCGTTGGTCCCGAAAGTCGGTGACTTCGGGGAAGTTGTGCCCCGTGTCAATCATCAACAGCGGGTAAGGGATGCGGCCCACGCCAAAGGCTTTTTCAGCGCAGCGCAGCATCACCAAGGAGTCTTTGCCGCCCGAGAACAGCAGCGTGGGGCGCTCAAAAGCGGCCGCGACCTCGCGCAGGATGAAAATGGTTTCCTCCTCCAGCGCATCCAGGTGTTCGTTGTTCAGGTGCAGGCTGTGGGGCGTGTTGGCGCCAGGGGCTGCGGCGTTCACCGGCTTGGTGGTTGGGAGCAAGGTGTTAGAGAGCGGGGCTAAGGAGTGCAGGACGCTGGCGTTCATAGGTTTTCGGGGCCTCTGTAGGGTGTAAAAGTAAGCGCAAAGCTAGGTTTTAAAGGTGGGCATGTGCGTACTGGGCTGGGGCTGCTGGGGCTGGGCATGCAGACCGCATTCTTTGGCGGTTTCGTCTTCCCACCACCATCGGCCTGCCCGAAAAGGCTCGCCCAAGCTAATGGCGCGGGTGCAGGGGGCGCAGCCGATGCTGGGGAAAAACTGGTCGTGCAGCGGGTTGTAGTCCACCTGGTGGGTGGCGATGTAGTGCCACACGTCGCCCCAAGTCCAATGCGCCAAGGGGTTGAATTTGGACAGGTTTTTCGTGGCCAGCTCGCTGTCGTCGCGCAGTGGCACGGTGGCGCGGGCGTCGGACTGTTCTTGGCGCAAGCCCGTAACCCATGCGCGTTGGCCTTGCAGGGCGCGTGCCAAGGGCTCCATTTTCCGAATGCCGCAGCATGTTTTGCGCAGCGCAATGCTGTTGAAGATGGCGTCTTGCCCTTGTGTGCGCACAAAGTGCAGCACCGCCTCGGGCTGTGGGTGCAGCACGCGGATGGGCGCACGCGAAGTGGCTTGGCTGCGTTCCAGCAAGGCCAAGGTTTCGTTGTGCAGGGCACCGGTTTCCAGCACAAACACGCTCATGTCGAGCTGCATCTGGTTGATCAGGTGGGTAATGACCACGTCTTCTGCCCCCAGGCTAGAGGCTTGGGTGGCGGGGCTGAATTCGGCAGCCACGCTGCGCAGCAGGGCCTGGGTTTGCGCCAGTTTGTCGGCAAAGGTGGCGCTGGCCTGGGCGTGCAGGCTGCTCGCGGGGGTGGCCCGGTTCGGGGAGGGGAGCGTGCTAAGGGTGGACATAGGGCAGGGGGAAAATGCGGTGTGCGGTGTGCGGTGTGCGGCTATGTGCTCAGGCCGTGGCGGCGAAATGCGGCGCGGTGTGCACCGCATCGCCTTGGTAGAAGGCAGCAAAGCGGCTGAGTTGGGCCTGGGCGGTGGCGATGTCTTGGTCTGCACGCAGCACGGCCACGTCAAACCCCACCCGCTGCATTTGCAGCAATTGGTCTACCAGCACGTCCCCCGTGGCGCGGATTTCGCCTTGGAACTTCAAACGCCTGCGCAGCAAGAAGGCTTGGCTGAAGGCCCGGCCATCGGTGAATTTGGGAAAGTGCAGGTCAATGCGCTGCACGCCCTCGAGCGCGATGTCACGCGGGTCTTGGGTGTTGCTTAACTGCAAGTGTGCGGGCGAGTCGTCCGCGTTCAGGCTGGGCTCAAGGCTGCTTTGTGGGGGGGCGCTTAGGAGTTGCATAGGGTTTTTCTCAGAGGGGCTTTTCAGTCTTTGGGGCTTCTTAGGCTTTTAGGCTTCTTGGGCGTCGCGGGCAAAGTTACTGGACTTGGGCAGGTTGTGCAGGGCTTCGTGCTTGTCGCTCAAACGGGCGCTGTTGGCCGCGGCTTTGAATGTGTCAAGGCCTATGCGCTTGAAGGTGTCGATGAAGGTTTCCCGGTCGTTGCGGTGCTGGCGGTAAACGTCGAGCACGGCTTCAATCACGCCGGGCACCTCGCTGGCACCGAACGAGGGGCCCACCACTTTGCCCGGCACTGCGGGGCCGCTTAAGGTGGAGCCGTCGGAGCCGCCCAGCGAGACTTGGTACCACTCTTTGCCGTCTTTGTCCACGCCCAAAATGCCAATGTGGCCGCTGTGGTGGTGGCCGCAGGAGTTGATGCAGCCGCTGATGTGCAGGTCAATCTCGCCCAGGTCATGGAGTTCGTCCATGTCTTGGTAGCGCTCTGTAATGGCGGCGGCAATGGGGATGGAGCGGGCGTTGGCCAAGGCGCAAAAGTCGCCCCCAGGGCAGGCAATCATGTCCGTGAGCATGCGAATGTTGGCGCGTGCCAGTCCGGCGTGGCTGGCGGCGGTCCACAGCGCAGGCAAGTCTTCTGCACGCACCCAAGGCAGCAGCAGGTTTTGGTCGTGCGTTACGCGCACTTCACCCGCGCTAAAGCGGTCTGCCAACGCGGCGGCGGTGTCGAGTTGGTCGGCATCGGCATCGCCCGGGGCTTGGCCTAGGCGTTTAAAGGACAGGGTGACGGCGCGCAGCGCGGGGTTTTTGTGGGCGGCTACGTTTTGCTGTAACCAGCGCTGGTAGTGCACTTGGCGCTCGGGCGCAATGCTTTCGCTGGCAGGCGCTGGCACGCTGGCGGGGTCTATTGCGGGCGGGACAAAGCTGGCGCTAACGCGTTCTAGCTCGGCCTGCGTGATGGTGTGTGGCGCACCATCGGCGCTCAGAATTTCTTCGTATTCGGCGTCGACTTCGTCCGTAAAGCGCTGGCCTTCGGCTTTGACCAAAATTTTGATGCGCGCTTTGTAAATGTTGTCGCGCCGCCCCCAGCGGTTGTAGACGCGCACCACGGCTTCGAGGTAGTTCAAAATTTGGTTCCATGGCAAAAACGGGCGAATCGTGCTAGCAATCACGGGCGTGCGCCCCATGCCGCCGCCTACCAAAACTTTGAAACCCAGCTCCCCCGCAGCGTTGTGCACCAAATGCAGGCCCACATCGTGCCAAGCGGTGGCGGCGCGGTCGGCGCGTGCGCCCGTAATGGCGATTTTGAATTTGCGTGGCAGGTAGGCAAACTCGGGGTGCAACGTGCTCCACTGGCGCAAAATTTCAGCGAATGGGCGTGGGTCTGCCACCTCATCTGGGGCAATGCCCGCCAGCTCGTCGCTGGTGATGTTGCGTATGCAG
>JBIPME010000029.1:0-9868 GCA_044369275.1 Rhodoferax sp. | reverse complement strand
TTTTTGGCCAGACGTTCGATTGAAGACATTGATGCCGCAGCCAGTGCGGTGCGCCACGCCATTAGCATCGACCCAGGCTTTAGTGCCGCGTGGTCAACTTTGGCAGAAATTCGTGTATTTCAGGCAATGCGCTCTTTGCGTCCCCCGCGTGAAGTGGGCTGGTTGGCCAATGAAGCGGTGCAGTCTGCTTTAGAAATTGATCCCAAATCGGCTTCGGCTTTGTCGATTCGGGGGTGGATACGTAGCATGATTGAGCAAGACTACGACCGCGGCTTAGAGGATTTAGACCTGGCGTACAAATATGACCCTGATTACTGGGGTGTTAATTTGTTACGCGGCTGGATATTGCAAGCCACCAAGCGCCACCAAGATGCTGTTGTCATGATGCGCAGGGCGATCGAGCTCAATCCGGTAGGGCATTCGGTTAATTCCATATTGGCGATGTATTTGTTGTTTTCTGGTGAAATAGATGAATCATTAAGCGTTTCACGCGAGTTAGCACGGCGTTTTCCTACGATAGACAACGCTCAAAGCATTGCCTGCATTGTGACTTCGGTGCACGGATTGCACGAAGAATCGATTGCGTTTGGTAGAAAAGCGATGCGTCTTGCCCCGCACACCCCCATTATTCATGCGCCTTTGGCATACGCTTTGGCCCATGCAGGTCGGCATGACGAAGCGCGTGGCATCTTGAATACGATGGAGATGTCCAATTTACCCAAGCCGAGTGCTGCGTTGGCCCCCGTTTATTTGGCACTGGGGGAAAAAGAGACTGCGATAGAGCTCATCAAAGATGCCCATGAACGGGGGGTTCCGCAGTTTGCTTGGACGCGCGATGACCCGCGTTTGAGTAGCCTCAAGGGTGAGCCCTCGGTGGAACGGCTGTGGGCAAGGATTGGTTTGTCAGCAAACTTTAGTCCGTCACAGACATTTCCTGCGCCACTTGTTGACGGTTTTTTGAATGTGCAAGGACGTTAATTTTTCCAAAAAATTTTAGCCTGATTTTTCTGTTTTCGTGCGATCTCAAGTAGTGTGCTGAGGTGGTCAAAATCTGGCAATTGCATTAGTTCCACAAATGCTGGAACTCGCGCTCTTCGTGCAGCTCGCTTAAGCGAGGGTCGTCGCGCATGCAGTAAAACTGCGGCAGGGCTTTTTTCTTGGCTTCCCAAAGCATATCGAGCGCAGCGTGTTTGCTTCCCATGGCCAAATAGACTGGGGCAATCGCGGCAAAGGGTGTTGGCAAATCAGAGGCGCGGATCGACTGGAGTATCTCCACCGCTTGCGCTTGGTGATTCGAGCGAGCAAGGACGTAGGCCAACTGTGCATGCATTGCGGGGGTATGGGGGCTAATTTGTGCGGCACGCTTGGCAAAAAGCAGTGCTTGCGCATAGTCACCTAAAGTCGAAAAAATAATCGACATCAGCTCTTGCACGCTGTCCAAACTTGCAAAGCGCTGTACCAAATCCAATGCGCTGGTGTAAGCATCTTTGGTTTGCCCCGCCAAGAGCAGCTGGAGTGGCAAGGCGGTGCAGCAGGCAATGCTAAATGTATTCAATCCCTGTGCTCTGCGCGCCATAGAAATGGCGATGTCGTGCTGAGACAGCGCTTGCATGACCGATGTTTTCAGGAAAAAAGCCTGCCAGCATTGGGAGTCAATTTCCAGTGCCTGGTTGAGTTCTTCAAGCCCCGTGGAGAGTTGCCCCTCCAAGATGGCATGAATCCAACCACGCAGGGCCAACGCAGGGGCACAGCGTGGATTGAGGTCCAAGGCTTTTTGGATGGCATCGTGTGCATATTGCCCGGCCTCCTTGGGTTGCGTAAAGGACCGATGGGCTTGTGCAATGTACAACTCAGCAAGCGTTACCCAAGCCCATGGGTACTGGGGGTCTAATGCGGTTGCTGCCCGTGTGGCTTGCAATGCAATGAGCAGATCTTCAGGGGATTGGCGTGCCGCAAATGCGTGTGCGCACATCACCATGGGTTTTACAACACTGGTGCGGTTGGACGTTTGGGAGGCGTTGGCGGTGTTGCTTATTTCTAGCTTTTTTTGGATGGCGGCAGAAATTCGGTAGCCACCGTTGTAAACCGTTGTCACCACGGGTGGGCCACCTGCTGCTTGCATGGCAAGCCGTATGCGGTAGATGGCCCGAGAGATGCTCTCGTCCGATGCTACGCCCCCATGCCAAACACCGCGAACAACCTCGTCTTTGCTGACTACTTTGCCTTCAGCCTGTAGTAAAAAGTGTAGTAATTCCCGCTCTTTCGGGGGGAGCGCAATGCTGTGCTCGCCAAAAGCAAGTCCAGATTTTGGATCAAAAATGTAACCGGCAAATATAAACACGGTGCAAAATGGTATCTATTGTTGGAGCCTAAACCGTATTCTCGATGGACTATGGATGAAAAATCAAATTTTGTAAGCTATTTATCAGCTAAATGACTAAAATTTTTTTGCAGCTGCAAAATACTAAATCCAATCCCAGAATCCATGCTAAAAATTAACATTAATAATTTTGCACCAATCTTAGGATGCGGTACATGCTGACAGGAAAAACTAAAACTTTGAACGCCCGCCAACACCCCTATTTATTTGGCGCAATTATCACATGCGTCTTTATTGCGCTAAGTATTTTTGCATACGGGAGACTATCTGATTTTGTAATGCTGGCATTGCTGTTTTGTCTGGCACTGGGCGCAGTATGGACCACAGTTTTTTTGTGGGCAAAAAATAACTCTGGACCGCTGGATATATATAACGACCCCCTCTACTTAGAGCCGCATTATGCGAGCCAGGCGCTGGATTTGGTCAAGGCTGGGACTTGGCGCATTGATTACAGGGAAAGCTCTACCCATGTGTATTTGTCAGAGCGGGCACTGGAGATTTCAGGGCGCAATCCTTTGCCGCCTAATAACCGTTATCCCACCGAAGTGTGGGATGCAGCCGTGCTTGCGGCGGGGGAGCCCGAGTCCACGGTGGCGGCCTTGGGCGCTTTGCAGGCAGCGATTGAAGGAAGGTTGTCGCAATACGATGTGGTTTACGCGTACAAACGGCCCAACGACGGCAAGGTGATTTGGTTGCGTGATGTGGCCAGGTTGGTTCGTGATGAGCAGGGCAATATGTTGGATTTGTTTGGCATCATGATTGACATCACAGAGACCAAGCTTGCCGAAGATGCTATTTTGCAAGCGCGGCGAATGGCCGAAAGTGCGACGCAAATGAAATCAGATTTTTTGGCCAATATGAGCCACGAAATTCGTACACCTATGAATGCGATTATTGGACTTTCGCATTTGGCTTTGAAAACGGATTTGCGTCCTAATCAACGCGATTATTTGCAAAAAATACAGCAATCAGGCCAGCATTTACTGGGAATTGTGAATGATATTTTAGATTTCTCGAAAATAGAAGCCGGTAAATTATCCGTAGAAGAGGAGGATTTTGAACTTAGCACCGTACTAGAGAATGTGGTGAATTTGCTCGGTGAAAAAGCCTTGAGCAAGGGCCTTGAGTTGATTGTGAACGTGAACTCGTCGGTGCCCAATTCGCTCAAAGGTGATGCGTTGCGGTTGGGGCAAATTTTAATTAATTACGCAAATAATGCGATTAAATTCACTGAAAAAGGGGTTGTTAACATTGCGGTGTACCCTTTGGAGGAAACCTCAGAGAATGTTACTCTGCGGTTCGATGTGCGTGACACGGGCGTGGGGCTTACGAAGGAGCAATTAGGGCGTCTATTCCAAAGCTTTCAGCAAGCGGACGCATCCACCACACGCAGGCACGGGGGAACGGGACTTGGGCTTGCAATTTCAAAAAGCTTAGCCGAGTTGATGCAGGGTACGGTCGGCGTAAGTTCGGAGTACGGCAAAGGTTCTAATTTTTGGTTTACAGCGCGCTTAATCAAGGTGTTGAACAAAGAGCGTGCACCGCTGCAACTGCCCAATCTGCGAGGACGGCGGGTTTTGGTGGTGGACGACAACGAACATGCGCGTTTGGTTTTGGCCGACATGCTCAACGATTTAGCCCTTATGGTGGATACGGTAGAGAGTGGCTTTGCCGCTTTTTCTGCCTTGACGCAAGAAGATCGCAAAGGAGACCCGTACGAGTTGGTATTTTTAGATTGGCAAATGCCCGATCTCGACGGCATTGAGGTGGCGCGTCGAATTGCCAATTTAGGCTTATGGTTTACGCCCCGGCTGCTTTTGGTAACTGCCTTTGGCCGCGATGATTTGCTAAAAACTGCCAAGATGGCGGGGATGGATGATGTTTTAATTAAACCCGTCAAAACATCTGTTTTACTAGACGCGGTGCTGAGTTGCATTTTGCGTGCGCGCCGCAGCGAGTATGGCAGTGCGCAAGAGCCTGCTTTGCAAGCGAATTTGGCCGCATTAACGGGTGCGCGCATCTTGCTGGTGGAGGACAATATTATCAATCAGCAGGTGGCATTGGAATTGTTAAACGAAGTCGGTTGCCATGTGGAAATTGCTGAAAATGGTCAAATTGCCATAGACCAAGTGCTCAATGGGAAAAAGCATTGGGATTTGGTGCTGATGGACATGCAAATGCCGGTACTGGATGGGGTGAGTGCTACGGTGGAAATTCGCAAGCATATTTCTGCGGATGTACTGCCCATTGTGGCCATGACCGCCAGTGCCATGGCGCAAGATCAGGCGACTTGTTTCCAAGCAGGTATGCAAGATTTTGTCAGCAAACCCATTAGCCCAGAGGATCTTTGGCAAACTTTGCGCAAATGGGTGAAACCCAATCAGCACCACGCCCCCTTAACCGCTGCGGCAACCGAGGTAAACCCTAGTGCCCCCCCTATTTCCTTGCTTGATGATGTTGTGGGTTTGAATGTGCCGCTGGGTTTGTCACGCGTGCTCGGTAATGAGCGGACTTATTGGCGAATACTGGAGAGTTTTCTTCTACATGAATCCCATAACCACAAAAAAATCAAAATGGCCGTGACCGCAGGGGATTGGACCAAAGCGCAACGCATGGCGCACACCACCAAAAGCTGCGCTGCCAATATTGGTGCGACCGAAATACACGATCTGGCTGAGCAGATTGAAATTGGCATTCATGGGCGTCAGCCAGAAGATCGCATCAACCAATGGGTGGATGCATTGGAAATACCTTTGCGTGATTTGGCCAAAGCTTTGGAGATGAAAATTGGCCTTCAAGCCTCTTTCGTACAGAGGCATGCCACGCAGTTAGAGCCTCTTGATTGGGTTCATTTGAAACCCATTATTGAAGAGTTATTACGCTTTTTAAAAGACGATGATGCACAGGCATGGGGCTTGTTTGAAAAACATGCTAGCCATTTAGAGTTTGCGTTTCCTGCGTATTTTATAGGTATAAAAACTGCTATAATGAAATTTGAATTTCAAATAGCAGCACAAAAACTAGAAAAATGCTTATTGGATACGGTTGGCCACGAAGGGCCTTAATTCACCACCACTCCCCATTTAATTTGACCTCACGCATGACCTCACGACCTACGATTTTGGTTGCAGATGACAACCCCGGTAACATGTCCTTGATCATAGAGATGCTGCGTGGTTTGTACAAAATCAAAGTCGCAACTGGGGGGGAGCGGGTACTTGCGATTGCGCGTTCCGATACGCCGCCTGATTTGCTGCTGCTGGACATCATGATGCCCGATTTGGATGGTTTTGAAGTTTGCCGCCAACTGAAACAAGACCCCAAAACAGCAGACATCCCAGTGATTTTTTTGACCTCCAAAATCACCCCAGAAGATGAGGAAAAAGGCTTACTCATTGGGGCCGCAGACTACATTACCAAACCCATTCACCAAATGGTTCTCAAGGCGCGTATCCAGACGCAATTGCGACTCAAACAATATGCCCAAGACCTGGGTGTTTTGGTGCAAAAACGCACGCAAGCTTTGGAGAAAGTTAATCAAAAATTAGAAAAAATTGTGGCCACCGGCATTGAGCTTGGCTACGAGCGCGAGCACCATGTTCTCATGCGCAAAATTTTGCTTGCCGGTAAAAGCTTGCTGCACTGCGACTCGGGGATTTTGCTTTTAAAAACAGAGCAAGATACCTTGCGTTTTGCGATTTACACGGAAGGTACGGGTTTGCCGACCTTTGAGGTGCCGCTCTACGACCCCCAAACCGGCCTGGCCAATGTGCAGTTGGCGCCGGTTTATTGCGTGGTTAAACGAACCAGCGTGGTGATTAACGATGTGCCCAATGAAACCCATTTCGACATGGCCCACCAGCGCGCGTTCGATAGCTTGTGTGACTACAAGACCTTGTCCCTGTTGAGTATTCCTTTGGCCTCGCGTGGGGGGAAAATATTTGGCGTCATGCAGTTCTGCAATGCTTTAGACCCACTGCATAACCAAGTTGTACATTTTGACCAAGAGCAGGTGCGCTTTGTCGAGGCCTTGGCCACGCAAGCGGCCATGCTGTTGGACAACTTTCAACTGGGAGAGTCGCAACGCCAAGTCATGGACGCTTTTATTCAACTCTTGGCCGATGCCATTGATGCCAAAAGCCAGCACACGGGCGGACATTGCGCACGCGTGCCTGAGTTGGCGGTGTTGTTGGCGCAAGCGGCGTGCGACGTAAAAAGGGGGCCACTGGCGAATTTTCAATTTCACAATGAAGACGAATGGCGCGAGTTCCGCATTGGGGCATGGTTGCACGATTGTGGAAAGCTCACGACCCCCGAATTCGTGGTTGACAAGGCGACCAAGCTTGAAACCATGTACAACCGCATCCATGAAATCCGCACCCGCTTTGAGGTGCTGCGCAGGGATGCGGAGATCGTGCGCTTGCAGGCCATTATTGCGGGCACCGAGGCGAGCCAAGCCAATGCGGATTTTGAAGCCGTATGCCAGCAACTTGACGAAGAGTTTGCGTTGCTTGCCAAGTCGAATGTAGGCAGCGAATCGATGTCGCAAGAAAACGTAGCGCGTATACGCCAAATTGCCAGCCGAACCTGGCTGCGCACATTTGACGACCGCCTAGGCTTGTCTTACGAAGAGCTGCGTCGCTACGAGCAAACACCTGCACCTGCTTTGCCTGTGCAAGAAACGCTGCTTGCGGACAAAATGCACCACATCATTGCCCGCGAAAGCAGCAACGACATTCACCGCCAATTCAATTTCAAAGTGCCTATTCCAGAGCATCTGTACAACTTTGGCGAGGTCTATAACCTCACCATTCGCAGCGGCACCTTGAGTGAAGAAGAGCGCTTCAAAATCAATGAACACATCATTCAAACCATTGTGATGTTGGAGCGCTTGCCCCTGCCAGAAAATCTGCGTCGCGTGCCAGAGTATGCGGGCACCCACCACGAAACCCTGCTAGGTACGGGTTACCCACGCCAATTGTCCGCCCCATCGCTGAGCATTCCGGCGCGCATTATGGCCATTGCGGATATTTTCGAGGCGCTGACCGCTTCAGACCGCCCCTACAAAAGCGGCAAGCCCTTGTCGGAGGCCATTCGTATTTTGGCCACCTTTAAGCAAAAAAAGCACATAGATCCAGACCTCTTTGACCTCTTTCTTACAAGCGGTGTGTACCTACAGTTTGCACGCCGGTTTTTACAGCCGGAGCAAATTGATGAGGTCCGTATAGAGTCCTACCTGACCCCCGTCGATTAGGCGCACACGCTAGCAATTGCTTGGGTTACTGCGGCGGCCTTGATCGGCTCAGCGTGGGTTTGCACGGGTGTTGGCGGGCTGAAAAAGCGCACCGTCTTGGGCATTTTTTGGGGGTGCAGCGATTTTTCACACCATTCTAAAATTTCGTTTTCTGAGAGTGGCGATAGCGCTTCTTTGGCGACCAGCAAATGCACTTCAACAGTGTGGTCTTCATTGTGGCGGGCTACACAGCGCGAGGCAAGCACACCGGGGTGGGTGTTGACGAGGGTTTCGATTTGTACAGGGTCAACATACCAACCCTGCACCACAATGGCGCCTTGCTTGCGTGCGGTAACTTGTAAAAACCCTTGTGCATTCCAAACGCCTATATCGCCGGTTCGCAAATAACCGTCCGCAGTGAAAGCCGCCGCCGTGGCGGCGGGCTGTTGCCAGTAGGCTTGCATCACTTGGGGGCCTTTGGCGCAGATCTCACCTTCCATGCCGAGCGGCACCTCGCGGTCTTGCGCATCCAATAATTGAATATCTGTGGAGGGTGCAGGCAGGCCACAGGCGCTGCTTAGCGTGTCTGCGAAAGAAGGCGTAAAGCACAGTAACGGACTGGCTTCTGCCAGACCATAACCGAGCTGAATGCAGCTTGCCGTGATGTTTTTCCATTGTTCGTACACCGTGCTGCAAATGCCCGCGTCAGCGGCCGCGGCTAGGCGCAAACGTGACCAGTCCACCTCTTTGCACCCCGGGTGCGTCACCAGTCCGGCGTACAAGCTGGGTGTGCCCAAAAAAACCGTGGGGCGTGCCGTTTTGAGGGTGGCAATAAAGGCGTCAAAGTTACGCGGACTGGGGACCAGCCAATGCGCGGCCCCCAAAGACAAGTAGGTAATAAAGTTAACCATCAGTGCATAAATATGGTGCGCTGCAATGGCTGTCACCAACACCTCTTTGCCGGGGCGGGTGGCCTGCGCAGCCATGGCTTTGAACTGTTCGGTATTGGCTATAACGTTGCGGTGCGACAGTGCAACGCCTTTGGGCTTGCCTGTGGTGCCACGGGTATATTGCAGAAAGACAATGTCCGTGGTTTGCAAATGCACGGCTTGTAAAGCCAATGCTGCGCCTTGGCTTAAAACGTGTGGCAAGGTGGTGGAGTGCTCTTTCAGGCCCCTGTCTATAGGGGGGCAGACTAGCGCGCAGTCACTGCAATCACCCAAGCCCACGGTAATGACGTGGCGCAAAGTCACCTGCCCGCGCAGCGCAGCCACGCTAGCAGAGGCCGTGTTGTATGCCACAACAATGTGTGCGCCAGAGTCCTCTAAGATGTGTTTCAAGGTTTCAACGCCGCATGCAGGATTGATCCCCACGTGAATCGCGCCGCAGCGCATCAGCCCCAGCAACACCACAGGAAACGCCAACACATTGGGAAGCATGACGGCAACCCGGTCGCCTGGTTGTACATGCAGCTGGTTTTGCAGGTAGGCGGCGAAATCGCGCGCTTGGCGATCGACATCGCGATAAAGCAAGGTTTGCCCCGCACAGTGAATAGCCCCCGTGTCCGCATAACGCCGCATCGAGCTATCCAGAAGGTCCCTGACGCAAGCGTCCACTGGGAGATGAATGTGGTGGGGAATATCTTGGTAATTTCCAAACCAATGCTTTTGTTCCATGCCTACCTCTTTTTTAATTGGGTGCGCAGCCTAATACCTTAAGTTTACGCAATTTTGTTAAATTGAAAAGTGTATTTTCAACCAGATTCAGCATTTTTCGTTTGAAATAATGCTAAAAACATGATGTTGTAAATCTATCAGACTGTTGTTTAAAAGTAAAAATGTTATTTTTACGGTTACAAAAACAGACGAAGTGTTTCAAAAACAGATTTTTTTGGCACAATCGAGCCCACGCACTCAGGTCGTTTTTGTTGCGATCAGTTTGCTGTATAACTTTTAATTTTCAGGAAAATTTTATGAAAAAAATACTAATCGCTGCGATTGCAGCAGCCGCTTTTGCTGCTCCCCAAGCTTTTGCCCAAGCCAACAATTTCGAAGGCTTTAGCCTTGGCGCTAGTTTGAATGCCAACAACACCAAATATGAAGGTCTTGCAACTGCGACTGGCTTTTATCAGGCAGAAAATGCTTCCAGCACTTCGACTAATATTGGCTTGCAAGGGCAATACACCTTTGCTTTGAGCAATACATTTACTTTGGGCTTGGGCTTATCGTATGCGCTGTCTGATGCTACAGCTGGGC
>JBIPME010000362.1:0-3112 GCA_044369275.1 Rhodoferax sp. | reverse complement strand
GTTGAAGATGTTGTAGAGCATCAGGAAGTAGATGCTCTCGGGCGAGTTCTCCTGATAAACGGATTCGATGTGCTCGCAAATTTGTGCGGTCACGTCTTCCAGCTTCTCAGAGTCGTTCCAAATCTGCTCGAACAGACTGAGATAGGTGGCGGCAAAGGCGGGCTCGTCCATTTTGTGGACGAGGTTCGACACGGCGTTGCCAGGCTGGTAGCCGAGGTCCACGGCCGTGAAACCATGCAAGGGCGTGTAGGCGGTGTCAGTGCCGCTGGCCTGCACACAGGCGAACGGCTGCATGGGGGCCTTGGTGCGGTTGCTTTTGAACCGAGCCTTGCGGCGCATCCAGTCAGCGCACTCCTTGGCGATGGCCCGCTGGGTCAGCTTGTTGCGCAACTGGATTTCGAACTCGCTGCCGTACAGGCTGCGCTCGCGATGCTGCTTGGGAATATGGAATTCCTTGCGCTCTTTGCGAATCTTGTCAGTAACCTCCTTGGCGGTGAACGTGGGCGACGTGAAGATGAAGCTGAGTTCGTCGATCTTTTCCAGCTCGGCCTTCAGGGCCTCGAAGGCGTACATCGAGAAGCACGAAGCGGCGATCTTGAGGCGTGCCTTGGGCTTTAGCGTCGCCTTGAGGTCGTCACCCAGCAGGCGGGTGATGTTGTCAATCAGTTCCATGTTTCTTCTTCTGTTCCCCAGCGTTGATCGTTGCTTCGGGCGCGGCCTCTAAGCCATGCTCTTGCGCATAGGAAAGAACCAGCACCTCGACCATGGACGCGACTGAACGGTGCTCCCGCACCGCTGCCAGCTTCAGCAACTGTTTGATATCTACTGACGTGCGGATTGACAAGGTCACACTCTTTAGTCGTTTCATGGTTCTGCATCCAAATGGCATTGTCGTGCAAATGTACTGCGTTTTGCGGGTATTGGACTCCGTGGTTGAGATTTGTCAGCCACAGATTGCCAAGCTTAGAACTTACTTCCGGCTACGCCCCTCTGTCAGACTAGCTGCCCGCCCCTTTCCTCAAGGCGAACCATCCGCCAAAGCCAAAGTGGACGCGTTGCACCTCAGGCCGCTAGCGCCGATCATTAGTTTGAACCATTTTTTTGCCATTTTGTAACTTTTTCCGGCACCCGAACGAACTACCTGTAGCGGTGCCTATGGCGTACCAGGTGCCGCAGCGGCAAAGCCTTGCTGTTCGTTACCACCCCAAAGGAGCTACATGAGTACATTCGATCACCCCACCCTGATAGGGAACATAAGCCAATCGCTCAACACCTTGCGCAAAGGGCAACCTGCTGCCATGCAGGGTTTTGGACAGCTGCGCGCAGGCTGTTAACCCAACTTAACTTCAAGGAAATGAAATGAAAAAATCTCTATCGCTGTTGGCGTTTGCCTTTTGTGCAGCCCTTTCGCCTGTTTACGCCCTGACTATCGCGCCATACACCCCGGAAGTCTTTGCAGCCAAGCAGCAAGCAGGTGAAAGAGTGAGCTTGCACTTTCATGCCACTTGGTGCCCCACTTGCCGCGCGCAAGAGAAGGTTTTTAAAACCTTCCAAGGTGACGCCTCAGTCCCTGGGACCATGCTGTTGGTCGACTATGACAACGCGCGCGAACTCAAACGCGAGATGCGCGTGAATTCACAGTCCACGGTGATTGTCTTTAACGGCAAGACGCAAATCCACCGATCTGGTGGCGTGACCGATACCCAACAATTACGCGCTGCGCTGAGCAGCCACTGAGCACCACACAATGGATTTATCTCTCACTACCTTGGGGCTGAGCTTGCTTGCCGGCAGCCTGACCACTTTATCGCCTTGCGTCTTTCCTGTGCTGCCGCTGGTGCTGGGCGGCGCGGTCAGAGGCAACCGATGGGCTCCGCTGTGGATGGGCCTGGGCATGGCGCTTTCGTTTGCGCTGGTCGGCATGCTGCTGGGCGTGATCGGCCCGTCGTTGGGCTTGGACAGTGCGCACGTGCGCACGGCCGGGGCACTGGTCTTAATCGCCATGGGCTTGACCATGTGGGTGCCCGCTTGGAATGCACGCTTAACCCATTGGATGCAGCCCTTGGCCAGCAGCGCGCACAATGCCTCCCGCAGTCTGGATGGTGGCACCTGGTGGAGCGCGTTGATGCTGGGAGGTGTATTGGGCTTGGTGTGGAGCCCCTGCTCCGGACCGTTGCTGGCCTCTGCACTGACCCTGGTCGCCAGCGAGGGCGGTGTGGCGCGTGGCGGGCTTGTTTTAGGTTTTTTTGGTTTGGGTGCAGCCACCCCGCTGGTGGCGGTGGCCTACGCCTCACGAAAGGGTTTTCAGTCGGCCCAAGGGTGGATTTTGGTACGCATCGACCAGGTCAAAAAGGGCTTTGCAGCGTTGATCATCTTGACCGGTCTGGCCATTTTGACTGGGGTGGACAAATGGCTCGAAGCCCAGGTGGTGCAGCGGATGCCAGATGTGTGGTTGCACTTGACCACGTTGTTTTGAACCCCAATTTGCCATGCTGCCTTCAAGGTGGTTGAGTATGCGCAAACACAGCGTGCAAGCAGAACCCTTTGCAGCGCCATGTTGAGCGCTGCCCCGTTGCGCTGCATGTGGTGGCGCAGCCGCTTGCGGCCAGACAGCACCCACCGGCGCACCGGCCAAGCGGAGCAAGACAGGAGCGCTCGTTCAATCTGCCGAGAGTCTGCCGTTCGTGCCGTATTTATTCCGGCCCGGCCGCGTGGCAGGCACCCGTGCGCAGCTTGCACCTGTGGCTGAGCGCAAGGCCTTGGCTGACGGGGCTAGCTTGGCGAGCCAGCGCTGCGCATGGTTTAGGGGGCTGAAATCTCGACCATGATTTCATTGCGTCGAAACATTGGCAAAGTCCAAGGCGGGTCATACCTAGAAATTTGGGGCGTACCGATTATTTTCAGCGAGCGCTGGCCAGCCCAAGCCAGTGTTTCATCCGTCTTGCTTTGAACCCGGGCGAGGGTGTTAAACCCAGAGTAGCTATGTACCGCAAAGTATTTACTTGGGATTTCTTTCAAACGAACGGCGTCATTTTTGGGTTTGGGGATGGTCTCCATCGTGTACTGACTTGGCATCACAAAACTAATTCGCCATTGGTTGGCGCTCTGCATT
>JBIPME010000361.1:0-3114 GCA_044369275.1 Rhodoferax sp. | reverse complement strand
CTATCCACAACCCCCACTACCAAGGCACCCTGCGATGAAACAAATTACTGCTGTCATAAAACCCTTCAAACTCGAAGAAGTGCGCGAGGCCTTGGCCCAGTGCGGCGTGACCGGTTTAACCGTGACCGAAGTCAAAGGCTTTGGCCGCCAAAAAGGCCATACCGAGCTGTACCGGGGCGCTGAGTACGTGGTGGACTTTTTGCCCAAAATCAAAATCGAAGTCGTGGTCAAAACCGACGATGTAGACCACTGCGTAGACGCCATCATCAAAGCTGCACACACCGGAAAAATCGGCGATGGCAAAATTTTCGTCACCAACGTAGAGCAGATCATCCGCATCCGCACTGGGGAGCAAGACGAGTCTGCGGTTTAGGGCTTGGAGAGAAACGGCTAACACATTGCGGCAAGTTCCTAGCACAGAGCGGGCTGGATCTTGCGCACCCGTGTGTCACAAGCTCATGCCGTCACGCATATTGAATCGCCTTCAAAAAGCTTGCCCAGAGACTCCTGATATTGAGCAGGTATTGAGCGTGCTTTTTTATACCGCCATCGCCCGGCGCAGACCCTCTTCCAAAGACACAGGTGGCACCCAGCCCAACAAACTGCGCGCCTTCGAAATATCCACCTGCAAATTACCGCACAAGCGCTGCACTACATCACCCTTGCCCAACAACGAAGCCCCAGCGTGCAGAGCCCACACCGACACCGGCAGCAAACGCGCAGGCACCCCAGCTGCCTGCGCCATGCCACGCACCAGCTCGGTGGTGGACAGGTCTTGCCCGTCACTGACTAAAAAGGTCTGGTTCGCCGCTTGGGGGTGGGTGATGCAGGTGATGATGAAATCCACCAAATTATCTAACGCCACCAAGCTGCGCTGGTTGTGCACCGCGCCCAAGGGCAAAGGGTAGCCGCGCTGCACGGCGCGCATGAGTGCGGCGAAGTTGGCTTTGACACCGGGGCCATACACCAATGTAGGACGGATGATGACCACCTCGAGCCCCGTCTCAGCCGCAATTTGACGCAAACCCTGCTCCGCCTCCATTTTGGAAATACCATAGGCATCTTGCGGAGCAGCAAGGTCTTCCGCGGTAAATGGCCTGCCCTTGTGCGTTGCCTCACCATTAACCTTGACCGAGCTGATAAACACAAACCGCTTGACTCCCGACGCAGAGGCTTGGCGTGCAAGGTTCAAGGTGCCCTGTACATTCACCGCCCTGAACGCGGCAAGCGCGTCAACCGCGGTGTCGCGCATCACATGCACGCGCGCTGCAAGGTGTACCAACACATCTGCTTTGCCAAGCACCGTTGCACCATCAGCGTCTGCTGGCACACACCCAAGGGCTATGCTTTCAGTAGCTGCCCGCGCAATCTCAATTTGGACTACAGGCATGTTTCGACGCATAAGCTCAGCGCACAAGGCGCTGCCTACAAAACCTGTAGCTCCAGTTACAGCGATACCCATTGCCTTACGCCGGCCGGCGGACAAACTGCAAAGCGCGGGAGAAAACTTTTGCCCAAACAAACTTCAGCCACGAAAACCGCAGCCCGTTTGCTAACAGGCCACGTCGAATCTCGAAGTTTTGTTTGACGATGTTGCCAAGGTTGCGGTTCGTTGTACCGCCCATGCGCATGTGCACCAGCACTTCAGGAATGTACCTACTCGAAATACGCCCTGTCGCCAAAAAACGCGCCATTAACTCCACATCTGCGGCAATTTTGTAATCAAGGTTAAACCCACCCAAGCGCTGGTAAACCGCACGGCGCACAAAAAAAGTAGGGTGCGGGGGGCACCAGCCCTTTTCAAACAGACCTGGCTTGAAAAAGCATGACTTCCAATACCGAACAATGCGCGAAACATCGTCTTGCTGCACGTAACACAAATCGCCGTAGCAGCAATCTGCACCGCTGGCCTCAAAGGCAGCTGCCACCTTAGACAGTACATCAGGGGAGGGATAAAAATCATCCGCATTAATGAACCCAATAATGTCACCAGTGGCCAAGGCTATGCCTTTGTTCATGGCATCGTAAATGCCTTTGTCTTTTTCAGAAACCAATACATGGTTAGGCATGACCTCTTCTCTCACAACCGCCAAAGTTTCATCTTTGGACCCACCATCTACGATGATGTGCTCGACATTCGCGTAGGTTTGAGATCGTGCAGATCGCAAGGTGTCTGCAATGGTTTTATCGCTGTTGTAGCAAACTGTAATGATAGAAACCAACATTTGTAAACCTATAAATAATGCTGCATAGAACCTAGCGGGCAGCACATGCGATTGCCAGCATACGGCGGGCCACAGTTTCCCAATCTTTCGGCATGTCAACTAACCGATCCCGCCAGTCCGGCCACCAGCCTTGGTCAAGCTGCGTTTTCAATAATACAAGCGCTTGGCGAAGTGCTTCGGGTTGATCAGGGTCGAAATAGATAGCCTGGTCGCCGCATAGTGTGCGTGCGTAAGGTAAGTTGGGGCAAACAATCGGCAGACCAACAAACATGGCCTCTATCAAGGGGAACCCATAACTCTCCTCCTTGGAAAGAAAGACAAGTGCATCAACTTGGGAATAAGCTGCAATCATTTTTTGAGGCGAAAGAAATCCGCTATACAGTACCCAAGGCAGCAGTGGCGCGGATTGTGCCGAGGCATCAAGCGTCAGCGTGAGCCGCTCAACGGGCCAAGCATCTCGGCAGTCAATTCGCGACAACAGGGCGTGGTTCTTGTGTGGGTAGCCAGCAGCCGGGTAAATAAGTTGCAGCGCCGCGCTAGATTCAAGCACTCTGCCACGGCGTTTTAAACCACTCTGTATCAGCCATATTGGTACAGGCTGTGCAACAACATGCACCCGCCCCTTAATGCTGGGATAGCTACGCACAAGCGCATCGCGCATCACGTCAGTCTGAACAATTAACGCATTCACCCTACCCATCCCCGCACGGAAAAGCATTCGCGACACCCAATATTTGATGCTGTTGGCACCCCACTTCCGCCCCGTCGGCTTGAGCAGGTGCGGTGTTTGCACGAAAACCGTTTGAGGCCCACCGCACTGCAATGGCATATCGCCCAGCACCAGCAAGGGGGTAGCACCATCAAAGCGTCCAGCTAGCAATGTGCACTC
>JBIPME010000359.1:0-3122 GCA_044369275.1 Rhodoferax sp. | reverse complement strand
TTCGCTCCAAAACACGTAGCCTGCGGCGTCCGCACGGTGAAAGCCGCCAGGGTTGGCGTTGCAGTAGCTCAGAATCAGGCTGCGGGCGCGGTTGGGGTTGCGCAGGTTGAAGTCGGGGTGGGCCATCAGTTGGCGCACGCCGGGCAGCACATTGCCGCTGCGGTCTGGCATGCTGGCTTGCAAGGCAAACCATTTGTCGAGCACCAAGGCCTCGTGGCAGAACTGGCGGTGCAGTTGCGCCAGGGCCGCAGCGGCCAGCGTGTGGCCGCTGTGGACCAGGGCTTGCAGGGCCGCAAAGCGGTCGGTCATGTTGTTGGCGTCTTTAAAGCGCTGCAAGGTTTTGCCCGGCCAGACGCTGTCGCCCGAGGCCACCGACGCCAAGCACAAGAAGTGCAATGCCATCCCCGCCAGTGCGCGCCGCCCGCTAGAGACGGGGTCGGGGCTGTAGCTGCCGTTGTCGCAGTGGGTTTCGTAAGCCCATTGCCAGTCGCTGTGCAAGGCGGTGGCCAGTTGCAAGCGCATTTGTTCGCGCACGTGGTGGATGCGCTGGGGGTCTACGACTTCGCATTGCTCGGCGATGTAGGTCTCTGCGGGCAACGTCAGCACCAGTTCTTTAAAGGCAGCGTCTAGCTCAGGGTGGCGCAGCACGCTGCGCATGGCTTGCACGTAGGCGCTGTTCAGGTACGCCGCAGGGCTGCTGCTGGGCGCGTCTGCGGGCTGGGCCAGCGCCTGCATGGCGCAGCGCAAGGCCAGGCGCTGGCCTGCCTCCCAGCGGTTAAAGGCGTCGGTGTCGTGGCCCAGCAGGGTGAGTAACTGGGCGTCGCTGTAATCAAAGTCCAGCTGCACCGGGGCGGAGAAGCCGCGCAACAGGCTGGGCACGGGGGCTTGGTCCAAATCCTCGAAGCTGATGGAGGTTTCGCTGTCCGACATGACCAAGAGGTAGCTTGCGCCCGCTGGCAGCTGCGCCGCGTTTTGGATGTGCAAGGGCAAGGCGGCACCGCTGTCGGCATGCAGCAGCCCTAGGCTGATCGGGATAACAAAGGGCTCTTTGGTCGCCTGCCCCGGCGTGGGGGCGCAGCTTTGCGTAAAGTGCAGCGTGTAGCGGCGTGCTGCGCTGTCGTACGCTTGGCGCACGTGTAGCCGTGGCGTGCCGGCTTGGCTGTACCAGCGTTTGAACTGGGGCAGCAACTGCTGCAAAGGCGACTGGGGGTTGGCATCGGCAATGCTTTGGGCAAAGTCATCGCAGGTCACGGCTTGGCCGTCAAAGTTGGCAAAGTAGCGCTGCATGCCGCGCTCGAATCCGGCCCGGTCCGTCACGCCTTGCGCGGGCTGGGCGGAGAGGGTTTGCATCATGCGCACCACTTCGGCGCCTTTTTCGTAAATGGTGACGGTGTAGAAGTTGTTGATTTCAATGTAGCTGTCGGGGCGCACGGGGTGCGCCATGGGGCCTGCATCTTCGGGGAATTGGGCCGTGCGCAGCAGGCGCACATCTTCAATGCGTTTGACCGCACGCGCCGAGGCTTGGGCGCACAGGTCTTGGCTGAACTCTTGGTCGCGGAACACGGTCAGGCCCTCTTTGAGGCTGAGCTGAAACCAGTCGCGGCAGGTGATGCGGTTGCCCGTCCAGTTGTGGAAGTATTCATGCCCGACCACGCTCTCGATGTTGGCGTAGTCCGCATCGGTGGCGGTGTTGGGGTTGGCCAGCACGAATTTGGTGTTGAAAATATTCAGGCCTTTGTTCTCCATGGCGCCCATGTTGAAGTCGCTGGTGGCCACAATCATGAAGCGCTCCAAATCCAGCGACAGGCCAAAGCGGGCCTCGTCCCAAGCAATAGAGGACATGAGCGCATTCATGGCGTGCTCGGTTTTGTCCAAATCCCCCGGGCGCACATAGACCTGCAACAGGTGCTCTTTGCCGCTGCGCGAGCTAATGCGCTGCTCACGGCAGACCAGGTTGCCCGCCACCAGTGCAAACAAATAGCAGGGCTTTTTAAAGGGGTCCACCCACTTGGCAAAGTGGCGCGGCTCACCATTGGGGCCGGCTTCCAAAGCACCCTGCTCCACCAAGTTGCCATTGGACAGCAGCACCGGGTACTTGCGCTTGTCGCCGCGCAGCGTCACGGTGTAATGGGTCATCACGTCGGGGCGGTCCAGAAAATAGGTGATGCGCCTAAAGCCTTGCGCCTCGCACTGCGTAAACAGCGCGTCTTCGCTGGCGTACAGGCCCATGAGTTTGCTGTTTTTCTCGGGGTAGCAGGTGGTGAAAATCTCCAGCGAAAACGGGGCGTTGTCTTGGGGCAGGTTTTCCAGCACCAAGGCCTCGCCGTCCATGCGAAACGAAGTGCCTTGGCCGTTGACCAGCACGCGGGCCAAGTTCAAGGCCTCGCCATCGAGCCGCAGCGCCTGCGCGGGCACATCGGGGTTGCGGCGCAGCGTCATTTTGTTGAGCACACGCGTCTTGGCGGCATCCAAATCAAAGCACAAATCCACCGCATCCACCCAAAATGCGGGCGGCGCATAGTCGCCACGGTGAATGGCAACCGCCGGACCCGCGCTTTCGCTGTGCGCAGAATTAAAGAAGTTCAACATGGTAAGTCTCCAAAAAACGGGATTCAATCAAAGCACCGTAGTGCGGTACATGGGCCAACACGTGGGGCCCGGCCAATTCAGCAGCGCTGTGGGTGGTGCAAATTCCCACGGCACGCATGCCTGCGCGCCGTGCGGCTTCGATGCCCAGCGGCGCGTCTTCAAACACAATGCAATGCGCGGGTTGCACGCCCAAGCGGCGGGCAACCTCCAAAAAAATATCGGGTTGCGGCTTACCCAGCAAGCCCTCGTCCCCGCCCACCGTGGCCAGTGGCGCGATGGGAAGCTGCAAATGCTGGTAGGCAAACGCCTGGTTCTGGCGGTCCCCCGCCGTGCCCACGCCCAGCTTGAGGCCAC
This sequence comes from Rhodoferax sp., assembly GCA_044369275.1. GTDB lineage: Bacteria > Pseudomonadota > Gammaproteobacteria > Burkholderiales > Burkholderiaceae_C > Allorhodoferax. The sequence goes on along the minus strand of JBIPME010000359.1, from coordinate 179 downwards.
GCGCATGGGCCTGCATGTAAAACGCGGTAAAGTCCGCCACCTCGGCAAAAATAGGCGCATACATCTCGCGGTACACCGCCTCTTTTTCATGCACATAGGCCAGGGCCTGCGCCACATCCATTTCCGGCTGCCCAAAAAAATCGCGCATGCACTCCACCCCCGTGCGCCCGGTGGTGCGG
>JBIPME010000360.1:0-3122 GCA_044369275.1 Rhodoferax sp. | reverse complement strand
CAGCCTTTCCAGCACCCGTTGAGGGTCAAATTTGCCAAACCACAGCATTTTGCTGCCGTTGATCCAAGCCCCATGGATTGCCACAAACAGTCCGTGCACATGGAAAATGGGCAGCGCATGCAGCAGCACCTCGCCCCCCTGTGCAGCAGTGCGCCAGCCCCAGTAGCGTTGCAAAACCAAAGCGTTGCTGAGCAGGTTGCCATGGCTGAGCATGGCCCCTTTGCTGCGCCCCGTGGTGCCGCTGGTGTAAATAATGGCCGCCAAGTCCTGCGCTTGGCATTGCGCCACTGTGTGCTGGCGTGCGCAATGGGCCGCACGGTCTAGCAAAGAGCCCGTGCGGTCGGCGTTGAGGGTGAACACATAGGCCACACCGTTTTGAAAAGCGAGTTTGCTGAGCCAGCCAAAATGGTTGGCGCTGCACACCACCACCGCCGGTTCGGCATCTTGGATAAAGTGCGCCATCTCAGCGCTTTGGTAGGCGGTGTTCAGCGGTACATAAACCAAGCCAGCGCGCAAACTGGCCAGGTACAAAATCAAGGCCTCGACCGACTTTTCTACCTGCACCAACAGCCGTGCTTGGGGCGCGAGATCCAGCGATTGCAACAGGTTGGCCAGCATGGCGCTGCCCTGGTCCAGGTCTTGCCACGAATAGTGCAATCCATCATCCGTTTCCACTGCACAGGCCAAGGGGTCTTGTGCAAACTGCGCCAACAAAGCGCAGGCTAAATTTGCATTTGCATTTGCATTTGCATTTGCATTTGCATTTGCATTTGCATTTGCATTGCTGATTGCAATTGCGCTCGTACCTAATGCCATTGCGTCACCTTAATCAACTTAAATACCCGCTTACGACTTACGGCCTGCGGGCATGCACCACAACCACACCCCCAAACCCACCATGGGCAAACACAGCCATTGCCCCATGCTCATCCCCAAAGAAAGCAGGCCCAAGTGCGCATCAGGTTCGCGGAAAAACTCCACAAAAAAGCGCAGTACGCCATAGCCCACCAGAAATGCCGCCGCCACACGCCCACGCGTTGGCGCAGTGCGCGCATACCACCACAGCAGCACAAACAAAAGCACGCCCTCTAGCAAAAACTGGTAAACCTGCGAAGGGTGGCGCGGCAAATCACCGGCACCGCGAAACACCATGCCCCAAGGCAGAGACGGGTCCGCCAAGCGCCCCCACAGCTCGCCGTTCATAAAATTGCCTACGCGCCCGCTGGCCAGACCCGTGGGCACGCAGGGGGCCACGAAATCAGCCACTTCCCAAAACGGTTTTTTACGCGAAAACGCAAACCAAACCATAGCGGCAATGACCCCCAACATACCGCCATGGAAACTCATTCCCCCCTGCCACACGGCAAAAATTTCCAAAGGATGGCCCAGGTAGTAATCGGGCTTGTAAAACAAGCAATACCCCAAACGCCCCCCGAGCACAACGCCGACCACGCCCAGAAACAAAATGTCTTCGACATCTTTGCTCTGCCAGGCCGCGGTGCCAGTCATGCTGGCATAAGGCGCATGGCGCAAACGGCGGTGGCCTAAGAACATGAACAGCGCAAATGCCACCAGATAGGTCAGCCCATACCAGTGCAAAGCCACGGGACCAAGGTGGAGCGCGACGGGGTCAATTTGAGGATGAATTAGCATGGAACGTATTGTGCCTTTGATCGTGGGAAAATAAGGATTTAGCCAATCGTGGCATTCTTCCTAACTGCATTATCAAATACCGTACCATGAGCACCAAACCTGTCATCCTCAACCCCCGCAGCAAAAACATCACCGAAGGCAAATCACGCGCGCCCAACCGCTCCATGTACTACGCCATGGGCTACCAAGAGTCGGACTTTAAAAAACCCATGGTCGGGGTTGCCAATGGGCACAGCACCATCACCCCCTGCAACAGCGGCTTGCAAAAACTCGCCGACGCAGCGGTTGAAGGCATTGAAGAGGCAGGAGGCAATGCCCAAATTTTTGGCACCCCCACCATCTCTGACGGCATGGCCATGGGTACCGAGGGCATGAAATACTCGCTGGTGAGCCGCGAAGTCATCGCCGACTGCATTGAAACCTGCGTGCAGGGCCAGTGGATGGATGGCGTCTTGGTGGTCGGTGGTTGCGACAAAAACATGCCCGGCGGACTCATGGGCATGCTGCGCGCCAACGTACCGTCCATTTATGTGTATGGCGGCACCATTTTGCCCGGCCACTACAAGGGCAAAGACCTCAACATTGTCAGCGTGTTTGAAGCCGTGGGTGAAAACTCCGCAGGCCGCATGAGCGACGAAGACCTGCACCAAATCGAGCTGCGCGCCATCCCCGGCACCGGCTCTTGCGGCGGCATGTACACCGCCAACACCATGTCCAGCGCATTCGAGGCCTTGGGCATCTCGCTGGCCTACTCCAGCACCATGGCAAACCCGCACGACGAAAAAATGAACTCGGCCAAAGAATCGGCCAAAGTGCTAGTCGAGGCCATCAAAAAAGACCTCAAACCCCGCGACATTGTGACGCGCAAGTCCATAGAAAACGCGGTTGCCGTCATCATGGCCACGGGCGGCTCTACCAACGCCGTGCTGCACTTTTTAGCCATCGCCCACGCCGCTGGGGTGGAGTGGTCCATTGACGATTTTGAGCAAGTTCGCAAAAAAACCCCCGTGCTGTGCGACCTCAAGCCCAGCGGCAAATACCTGGCCGTTGACCTGCACCGCGCAGGCGGCATCCCGCAAGTCATGAAAACCTTGCTCAGCGCTGGCTTGCTGCACGGCGACTGCATCACCATTACCGGGCAAACCATTGCCGAAGTGCTGCGCGACGTGCCTGCCACACCCCGCGCAGACCAAGACGTGATCCGACCTATTGACCGCCCCATCTACGCGCAAGGCCACCTCGCCATTCTCAAAGGCAACCTCTCGCCCGAGGGTGCTGTGGCCAAAATCACCGGGCTCAAAAACCCCGTCATGACAGGCCCCGCCCGCGTATTTGAGGACGAACAAAGCGCGCTCCAAGCCATCTTGGCAGGGAAAATTGTGGCCGGCGACGTCATGGTGCTGCGCTACTTAGGCCCCAAAGGCGGCCCTGGCATGCCCGAAATGCTGGCCCCCACCGGTGCGCTCATT
>JBIPME010000358.1:0-3131 GCA_044369275.1 Rhodoferax sp. | reverse complement strand
GTACTGGTCAGACGCTGGCTTAGCCAGTTCGAAGTAGCGCAATCACGCCAAAGTGGCATTGGCGGGGGACGGGCCGAGAAAACCCCCGCGTACACCCCTTATATGTAAAAAAGAATATATGAAAAACTAAAAAATATTTAGATTTCGCATAAAGCCAATTTACAGTCGCACCTATGATTGATTTTGGCTATGTTCTTGCAGGTTTCTTGGTTGGCACCATCGTGGGGTTGACCGGGGTGGGGGGCGGGTCGTTAATGACGCCGCTGTTGATTTTTTTCTTTGGTGTCAAACCCTACATGGCGGTGGGCACCGATTTGTTGTTTGCTGCGTTTACCAAGTTGGGCGGCACGGTGAGTTTTGCCCGCCAGCGGATTGTGCCGTGGCGTGTGGTGGGCTTGCTCAGTGCGGGGAGCATTCCGGCGTCACTGGCCACGATTGGGGTGTTGCGTTGGCTGGGGCCTGCCGACCCCAAGGTGCAGGCTTTGATGACGACCACCTTGGGCGTGGCTTTGTTGTTGACGGCGGCGGCCATGTTGTTCAAGGCGGTTCGCGGCAAGCAAGTGCCGCGCCAGTTGGCTGTGGCCGACCAGGTTCGTGCCAGTACGCCCAAGCACTGGAGTCTGCCGGTGTTATTTGGGGCTTTGATTGGCACTTTGGTGACGCTGACCTCGGTTGGCGCGGGTGCCATTGGCGTGACGGTGTTGCTGCTGTTGTACCCCCTGCTGCCCTTGCCCCGTATTGTGGCCGCCGACATTGCGTATGCCGTGCCGTTGACCTTGGTGGCGGGTTTGGGCCATGCCTCTTTGGGCTCGGTGGATTGGACGCTTTTGGCGAAGTTGCTCGCGGGTTCTTTGCCGGGTATTTGGCTGGGTTCGCGCCTGACCCACCGTATGTCGGACCGGTTGATTCGGGCCTTGCTTTCGCTGTTGTTAGCCTGGGCGGGGAGCAAGTTGGTTTTGCTCTAGCGCGCTTCGGTTCGGCATGGATGTCCATGCCAGCAATGCCATGCCTGCAATGCCAGCCCCCCCAGCGTGGCCAGCGGTGGGTGCCTATGCCCTATCCACTACCCCCTATCCCCCTGCAACCGCCTGCGCAGTTTCTTAAAAAACTGCTCAATATCGTCCACCAAGGTAAACACCGAAGGAATGACCAAGAGGCTGAGCAAGGTGGAGGTGATGAGCCCGCCGATCACGGCCACGGCCATGGGGCTGCGAAAGCTGCTATCGGCAGAGCCCCAGCCCAGGGCCAAGGGGACCATGCCAGCGCCCATGGCGATGGTGGTCATGACGATGGGGCGGGCGCGTTTGTGGCAGGCGTCTATCAGCGCGTCAAAGCGGGCCATGGGGGCGGTGGCGGGGAGGCCGTCGCTGCCGTCGTGGCCACGGCGGGCCAAGATGGCGTACTCGACCAGCAAAATCGAGTTTTTGGTGGCCACGCCCATCAGCATGATCAGGCCAATGAGCGAAGGCATAGAGAAACTTTGGTTGGCAATCAACAGCCCCACAAAGGCACCGCCCAGCGACAAGGGCAGGGCGGCCAAAATCGTAAACGGGTGCAGAAAATCCTTGAACAACAGCACCAACACGATGTAAATGCACAGCACGCCCGTGAGCATGGCCAGGCCAAAACTGGCAAAAAGCTCGCCCATCACCTCGGCGTCGCCCAAGGTGAGCTGTTTAACGCCAGCGGGCAGATTTTGGATGGCGGGCAGCTTGGCCACGGCGTTGGCCACGTCGCCCAGCGCTGCGCCCGAAAGCTCCACCTCAAAATTGATATTGCGCGAGCGGTTGAGGCGGTCGATCACGGCGGGGCCGCCGGTCATCTCCAGCGTGGCCACTTGGCTGAGCATCACCGGGCCTTTGCTGCCGGGCACGCTCAGGCGCCCTAGCAGCTCCAAGTCTTGGCGCGCATCGTTTTGAAGCTTGACGACGATGGGCACTTGGCGCTGGCTGAGGTTGAGCTTGGACAAGGCGTTGTCGTAGTCGCCCACGGTGGCGATGCGCAGCGTGTCGCCAATGGCGGCGCTGGTCACGCCCAGATCGGCGGCACGCGCAAAGTCCGGGCGCACCGCGATTTCGCTGCGGATCAGGCTGGCGCTGGAAGTAATGCTGCCCAGGCCCGGGATGGTGCGCAGGTCTTTTTCCACCGCCAAGGCGGCGCTGCGCAGGGCTTGGGGGTCTTCGCCGGTGAGCACCAATTGGTATTTCTCCCCCGATCCGCCCAAGCCCACTTTGCTGCGCACGCCCGGCAGTTCGGCCATGGCCGCACGGATTTGGTTTTCAATCACCTGTTTGCGCGGGCGCGTGCCGCGTTCGCCCAGCAGCACGGTGAGCGTGGCCTTGCGCACTTCAGAGGCACCGGCCGGCGCAAACGGGTCCGAGCCTGCGGCCCCCGCGCCGATGGTGGTGTAGACGCTTTGCACGTGCGCAATTTGGCGCACCAACAGGCGTGCGGCTTCGGCGCTGCTGCGGGTTTGCGCCAGCGTTGTGCCCGGTGGCAGCTCCAGGTAAATTTGGGTTTGCGAGTTGTCATCGGGGGGGATAAAACCGGTGGGCAGCAGCCCAATGAGCATGAGCGAGCCGACAAAAAACAGGCCCGCCGAGCCCATGGTGATCCAGCGGTGCTGCAAGGCCCAGCGGCTGCTGCGCAGGTACAGGGGCATCCAAAAAGGGTCTTTGTGGGGGCGCTTGCTGCGCCGCATCAGATAGGCCGCCATCATGGGCGTGAGCACCCGCGCCACGACCAGCGAGGCGAACACCGCCAGCGCCGCAGTCCAGCCAAACTGCTTGAAAAACTTGCCCGGTATGCCCGACATAAACGCCGTGGGCAAGAACACCGCAATCAGGGTGAACGTGGTGGCCACCACGGCCAGGCCGATTTCGTCGGCCGCCTCCATGGCCGCTTGCAGCGGGGACTTGCCCATGTTGAGGTGGCGCTCAATGTTTTCCACCTCCACAATCGCATCGTCCACCAGCACCCCAATGACCAGCGACAGCGCCAGCAACGTGACCGTGTTGATGGAAAACCCCAGGTACGCCATGCCGATGAAGGCGGGAATGACCGACAAGGGCAGGGCCACGGCGCAGACCAGCGTGGCGCGCAGATTGCGCAAAAACAGCCAGACCACGATG
>JBIPME010000356.1:0-3133 GCA_044369275.1 Rhodoferax sp. | reverse complement strand
GTCGAATGCGATGGCAAAGGTTTGCAACAAGCCAATCAGCACAGAGGCCCCAAACGCCCCCGCCAGCGAGCCCATGCCGCCCACCACCACCACCACGAAAATAATCGAACCCACGCTGGCCGCCATGGCGGGCTCGGTTAAAAAAGTGCTGCCGCCGATCACCCCGGCCAGTCCGGCCAGCCCCGCACCCGCACCAAACACCAGCATAAAAACCCGCGGCACGTTGTGCCCTAACGCTTGCGCCATCTGCGGGTGGGTCAAGGCGGCGCGAATCACCAGCCCCATGCGCGTGCGCGTGAGCAGCAGGCCCATGAGCAGCAGCATCACCAAGGCCACCAGCATCATGAAGCCCCGCGTGGCCGGAAAAGGCGAACACAGCCAAGGCACGCCCGCATCAACCACGCCACACAGGCCTTGCGGTGCCACGCCCCAGTACCATTGCAAGCCCTGCAGCGGGTGGCTGGCCAAGGTAAACAGCGGCCCTTGCAACAGCGCGGGGGGGCGAAACTCCAAAGCAATGCGCCCCCAAACCAGTTGCACCACTTCCAAGACCACGTAAGACAGGCCAAAGGTCACCAGCAACTCTGGCAGATGGCCATAAGCGTGCACTTTGCGCAAAACAAAGCGCTCAAACAAGGCCCCCAGCGCGCCCACCAGCAAGGGGGCCAGCAGCAAGGCGGGCCAAAACCCAGCGTAGCGCGCAATGCTGCACCCCAAATAAGCCCCCAGCATGTAAAAGCTCGCGTGGGCAAAGTTGAGCACGCCCAGCATGCTGAAAATCAAGGTCAATCCGGCGCTGAGCATGAACAGCAACAGCCCATAGCTCAGGCCGTTCAGGGCGGAAACAAAGAAAAACTCCATGGAATTTTCGCGTCCTTACATCCGCCAACCGGCCCAACCCAACGCCCAGCCCAGCGCCCAACCAAACACCCAGCCCGACGCCCGCCCAACCCCTGCCAACGGCATGCGTTAACCCAGGTTTTCCGCCGTGGGCAAAACATAGTCCACCAGCATTTCGCGCAGTTTGGTTTTTTGCATTTTGCCCGTGCCGCCCAAAGGAATGGCGTCGACAAACACCGCATCGTCTGGGATTTGCCACTTGGCGGTTTTGCCGGCGTAAAAGGCCAGCACCTCGTCACGGCTCAGGCTTGCGCCCGGTTTTTTCACCACCACGATGATGGGGCGCTCGTCCCACTTGGGGTGTTGGATGCCGATGCACGCCGCCATGGCGACTGCGGGGTGTGCCATGGCAATGTTTTCGATGTCAATGGAGCTAATCCATTCGCCGCCGGACTTGATGACGTCTTTGCTGCGGTCGGTAATTTGCATGTAACCGTCCGCGTCGATGGTGGCCACATCGCCCGTGGGGAACCAGCCGTGGACCAGGGGCGAGGGGCCTTCTTGCTTGAAGTATTCGCGAATCACCCAAGGGCCTTTGACCAGCAGGTCGCCGTAGGACTTGCCGTCCCAAGGCAATTCGGCCCCCGCGGCGTCCACAATTTTCATGTCCACGCCGTAAATACCGCGCCCTTGTTTGAGGCGCACGGCCATTTTGGCCTCGGGGTCCAGGTCGAGGTGGTGGTTTTTGAGCGTGCACACGGTGCCCAAGGGCGACATTTCGGTCATGCCCCAGGCGTGCAGCACCTCTACGCCGTACTGCGTGTTGAAGGTGCTAATCATGGCTGGCGGGCAGGCCGAGCCGCCGATGACGGTGCGCTTCAAGGTGGAAAAGCGCAGGCCGTGCGACTGCATGTGGGTCAGCATCATTTGCCACACGGTAGGCACCCCGGCGGCAAAGTTCACTTGCTCGGACTCGATCAGTTCGTACACCGATTTGCCATCCATGGCGGGGCCGGGGAACACCAGTTTGGCCCCGGTCATGGCGGCGGAGTACGGCATGCCCCAGGCGTTGACGTGGAACATGGGGACCACCGGGAAAATGCAATCGCGGGCGCTGATGTTGAGCGCGTCGGGCAGGGCACCGGCTATGGCGTGCAACACGGTGGAGCGGTGGCTGTAGAGCGCGGCTTTGGGGTGGCCCGTGGTGCCGCTGGTGTAGCACATGCTGGAGGCGCAATTCTCGTCGAACGCGGGCCAGACGTAGTCCAAGGGTTGCGCGCCCACCCAAGCCTCGTAGCTTTGCAGACCGGGAATGCCGCTGTCTTGGGGCAGCGTGTCGGCGTCGCACAGGGCAATGTAATGTTCAATGGTGGGGCAGCGGCTGTGGATGGCTTGCACGATGGGCAAAAACGAGAGGTCAAAGCACAGCACCGTATCTTCGGCATGCTGGGTAATCCAGGCAATTTGCTCGGGGTGCAGGCGGGGGTTGAGGGTGTGCAGCACGCGGCCCGATCCACTCACCCCGAAATACAGCTCCAAATGGCGGTAACCGTTCCAAGCCAAGGTGGCCACGCGGTCGCCAAAACCCAGCTGCATGGCGTCCAAGGCGCTGGCGACCTGGCGTGAACGCCGGGCAATGTCGGCGTAGGTGCAGCGGTAAATATCGCCCTCCACGCGGCGCGAAACGACTTGGGCTTGTCCGTGATTTTTTTGCGCAAATTCGATCAGTGAAGAAATCAGCAAGGGCTGGTTTTGCATTAATCCAAGCATCCGGAAACCTCCAAAATAAAGTTGTACAAGTCGTTTTTGAGGCTTATTCACACCGCCCTCGCTGTGCATGGTACATGCTCGATACCCCTATTTGCCCGCAGCGCGCACCGCATCAGGGAAAATCCTAGGATGACGCTTTCTGCACCCGCCCCCAATTCGATAGAACCGCACGCCAACGCGCCGTTGAGCATGCCATCCAACGCACCTGCTCCAACATCTGCTCCCCCATCCGTGCCAATATCCACACCGCCAACCTCAACAACCACCCCAGCAACCACCGCACTTGCGTGGCAGTGGGAGCACCCCTTCGCAGAACTCGGCCCCAGCTTCTCCCAAGACCAGGCCCCTACCCCTTTGCCCCAGCCCTACTGGGTTGCCCGCAGCGCTTTGGCGGCAGCGGCCTTGGGGCTACCCGCCGATTGGGCGCAGGACCCGCAGTGCTTGCAGGCCTTCAGTGGCAATGCCACGTTGGCGGGCAGCCGCCCCATTGCCAGCGTGTACAGCGGCCACCAGTTTGGTGTGT
>JBIPME010000357.1:0-3133 GCA_044369275.1 Rhodoferax sp. | reverse complement strand
GAATTTCACCAATCTGTAGCGCCAGCGCTTCAATGCGGCCTAGGGATCCCAAGGGCTTGGTCTTGGTGTCAAGTTTGTGTTGCAAGCTTTGACGCAAGGCATGGTTTTGCAGGTTGTCGATGGTGGGAATGGTGAATGGGTGTGTCATTTCAGTTCTTTCGGTTTCGGTATAAAAATGATTGAGCAGAAAACCAGCCAGCGCCGTGAACAGCACTAGCGCAAAAAAACTATCAACCGTTAGGTGAAGCAGGACATGTTGAACCCTTGAGCACCATGGCTTGGCCTGCCACCATGAGCGTCACGCGTTGGCATGCGTTCGCCACGCCTTGGTTTAATCGGCCTAGTTCATCCACAAATCTGCGAACCTCTTCGCCCAGAGGGGTCACGCCCATCCCAATTTCATTACCCACCAAAACCACAGGGCCGGCGGCCTTTTGGAGTGCGGCTAACAAATCCGCGATGGGCTGCGTGGTGTCGCGTGGGCTGGCTCTTTGGCCCGAGGGCGGCATGGGCATTAAAAAATTAGTGAGCCACAGGGTCAAACAGTCCACCACGACAAGCGTATGGGCCAGGCTCCATCGCGCAATCGTTTCACCCAAAGCATAGGGTTCTTCCACGGTCTGCATTCCAACCACGCGTGCAGCCCTATCTGCCTGATGGCGGGCTATACGCAAACGCATCTCATCATCCCAGGGCTGGGCCGTGGCAACCATGACTGCGACGTTAGCGCTATTTTGGGCGAGCCACTGTTGGGCTAACACTTCAGCGCGACGCGACTTGCCACTGCGCTGACCGCCCAAAATCAATTCATGCATGACCGCAGCGTTGGGGGAGTTCACGTCTTTGCTCGCGATCGTTGGCCTGCATGCATCCCTGCCACGACCAAGGCGTGCATTGTTTGCACGCCACCGGTCAATGCAGCCGGTCCGGGTTGCAAAGCCTCTGCCACTGCGCCGCCTCTTCGGTGAGGCAGACGATGTGTTGGGGAGCCCCAATGGGGGCACAGGCTTTGCATGCCGCTCTCGGATTAGAACTTCAGTTTCACAGTCGCTGCAAGTGCACGGCCCGCTTCAGGGTAAATGGCCGTGGGCTGACCTGCAGCCGTGCAGCCATAGGCTAGCGTGTAGTACTTGGCGTCAGCAAGGTTGTTGATCCCAAAAGCAAATTCAACCTCTTTCGTGGCGTAGGAATACCTTGCATCCAACGTGTTGTAAGCAGGCATGTCGCAGGTGTTGGCAAAATTAGGTTTTTGCGAGGACACCCACGTGACCCCCATGTTGAGTAAATGCTTATCCGCGGGCATCCACTCAACCCCCAGCGCAACGGTGTTGGAGGGAACCAATGCAATATCTTTCCCATCGTATGGGCCCGCCATGAAACGCGCCTGCCGGGATGCTGCGTTAAAACGTAGCGCAGTTTGGGCGTTCAAATTATGACGCGCTTCTAGCTCTAAGCCTTGGTGGCGGGTGGGATCAAAATTAACGTTCGCCCCTGGAAAGCCTGGTGAATACGGGCCTAAAGCTGCTGGATCGTAGCCAATTTCATGGGTCAAATCACTTCGGTACCAACGCAAGTCTATTTTGCCAGTCGTGTTTTGCCAGCGCACCCCAAGTTCAAGGTCATTGGATGTCTGGGGCTTCAAGGCAACTCCAGGTGTAATGAAGTTGATTTCATCTACATTGGCCAACCTAAAGCTCTGCCCCGTACGACCATACGTCTGCACACCATTACCAAGCTCCTGCGTAAGGCCCACATGCCAAGCGGTCTGTGATTCATCCAAATTGATGGTGGCTGAATCTGTAGATTTCTTTAGTTTTTCGTCACGCAACCCGACACTTAAACGGGTTCCAGTGGCCAGGTAGGTAATATCGTCATTCACATACACAGCGTTAGACTCCGATTTGGCATTGGAGGTGCTATCTCTCACACTTTTCCATTCGCCCGAATCGGCACCAACGGTAAATGCGTTGGCGAAAGTTGCATTTTTGAATTCGTTTCTGGCGCGGACATTGGCGCTATTGGCGTTGACCAAAAGGGTGCCGTAGGAAGAATCGGTTTTTTTACTCCTTTCGCCAATATCCAGCCCAAGCTGCCAATCGCCGAACATTGCTTCTAAAAAAACCCCCGATCTTTCGCTTTTCAATTGCCCATACTGGGTGAGCGAATTGGCTTGACTCGCATCTAAACTGTATTTAGTGTCCGTCAAACTACCAGGCCAGCCGCTGCGCTGAATATTTCTGGAGCTTTGGACTCCCATGCGCAGCCAATCGTTAGACCACTGTAGCGTTGCGCCCAAACTATTGTTGGTCGATGCGAAATTGTCACGGTGCCCGCTGCTGGCTCTGTCGCTTGCGGCAACATCCACGGACACGCCGCCCGAGGCAATGGTCGCATTGGTGCGGTACTCTTTCAAACCAAAACTACCCGTTGTTGCTGAAACGCTCGCAGCATTGCGACGCTCTGTGCCCTGACCGGCTTTGGTGGTCACAATGATTGCGCCAGCCGTGGCACCTTCGCCATAGACAACTGCGGCGTTGCCCCGAATGACCTCAATCCGTTGGACCGTATCAATCGCAATAGTGCCCAAACCTGTAGTGGAAAGATCCTGCTCGTTCATACGCCGACCATCTACGATCACGACTTGGTTGCTATCTGCCGTACTCCCAAAACCACGCAAGTCGAGCCCGTAGTTATTACCGCCAGAGGTATCTAGACGCCCTGGCACGCCCAGCAACCGCATAATGGCTTCACTGACAGATGCGGCTCCAGATGCGGCGATCTCTTTGGCAGTAATCACACTGACACCATAGGGCAAAGAAGCTGAATCCTCTGAAAAGCGATTGGCCGTTACGACCAGCTCTTTCAAATTACCGCTTGACTCTGATTGGGCGTGGGCAGAAAAAGCAGACAGCAATGCAAAACCAAGCGCACTCAAGCGCAGCGAAGAAATACCAGTTTTCATTTTAAAAAAGACCATCAAATAAAACCCTCGCCGTCTTCCCCGACAGCGCATGGGCATCAAGCTGCACGCAGGCGTGCAACCACTTTATTGGCCGGTATCCGGGCTGGTGGCACAACCCCCATCGCCTTCCCAAGCGCTCTTTAAAGACACTCAGTGGCCGTGATGAGGGCG
>JBIPME010000355.1:0-3138 GCA_044369275.1 Rhodoferax sp. | reverse complement strand
AGTTTTTAATTGTGAGACCCGCCATTGTAATTTATCAAAACCTTATCCACAATTTTAAAAGCCCCTATTGACAAAGTCGCCCGCTTGCCGTGCGCACTCAATTTTTCACGGTGATTGCCCTAGCCTAGAAAATTTGCGATAATGCTGGGTTACCCTGATAGTTTTTAGGGCTTAGAGTAGAGAATATTATGAAACGCACTTACCAACCTTCCAAAGTTCGCCGCGCCCGTACCCACGGCTTTCTCGTACGCATGAAAACCCGCGGTGGTCGCGCTGTCATCAATGCACGCCGCGCTAAAGGGCGCAAACGCTTAGCGGTTTAATCGTTAATTAGTGGAAAAACCTCCCGGCATAGGGCTGTCTTATTCGGATACGCTGGCAATTATTGAAGCAAAGTCCATTGCCCGGGGCTAAACCGCATGGACGTGACACGATTGAAAACGCGGCCACAATTTCAGGCGGTTTTGTCCGCAAAAATTTTGGCCAAAACTCCGCACTTTGCTTTGCACCACCTGCCCCTACGCTCAAGCTCTGGCGAAGGTGTGCATGGCATAGATGCTTGCCTTTTCGGCAATCAACATGCTTGGGCGGGAGCTATGGCTCCCAAACGCTGGGCCAAACGCGCCGTCACACGTAACTGTGTAAAGCGACAAATTTATAGCTTGTTTACAGACTATGCGCTGATTTGCTCAGATGCTGCGTGTGTGGTTCGCTTGCGTGCAAGTTTTGACCGTACCGTATTCGTCAGTGCGACTTCTTTGGCGCTGAAAAAAACAATTCGCACTGAATTGCAGCAACTTTTTGAAATTGCTCAAAATTTGCGAGCCAAAAACCGTGCTCTGGTACAGACCCATGGTTAGTACCTTCGCAAAAAATAGTTTCATTCGCATCGTCAAGGCTTATCGATTACTCCTTAGTCCTTGGATCGGTGGTGCCTGCCGTTTTATGCCGACTTGTTCGCAATACGCCATAGACGCCTTGGAGCTGCATGGTGCAGCTGTAGGCAGTTACCTCGCCGCAGCTAGAATTGCACGCTGCCATCCTTGGTGTCAGGGTGGTATCGATACTGTTCCCACAACCACTCCCCGGCTGTTTAGCCGCTTGAAATCTCAATCTCAAAAGAAATCCTCATGAACGATATTAGGCGTACCATTTTGTGGGTAATTTTTGGTTTTTCCATGGTGATGTTGTGGGACCAATGGCAAATTCATTCGGGCCATAAGCCAACCTTTTTCCCCTCCGCGCAAGCCCCTGCGGGACCCGCAAAAAGCCCCGCAGCTGGGGCAGCAAGCAATACATCCGTACCTTCTGCCGTTGACGATTCAGCCGTGGCCCCAGCAGCAGCGCCAGCCGCGGCCTCTAGCGCCCCCGTCGCACATGAGCGCTTTGAAGTGAGCACCGATGTACTCAAGTTGACCATGGACACCCAAGGCGGCTCGCTGGTTCGGGCTGAAATGCTGAAGTATTTGGATAACATAGACAAAACGCAGAATTTAGTGCTTTTAGACGACTCCGAGAAGCGCGTTTATCGGGCTGAATCCGGCTTAATCGCCAATGGCACAACAAGTCCACTGCCCACCCACAAAACTGTTATGACAGCATCGGGGGCAAGGGTGTTGGAAGATGGCAAAAATGAGCTGGTGATTGCATTTACCTCACCTGAGGTGGGCGGGGTTAAGTTGGTCAAAACTTACACCCTGCAGCGCGGGTCTTATGACATCAAGGTCAAGCATGAAGTCATTAACACCTCGGATGCGCCTGTAGCGCCTCAACTTTATTTGCAGCTTGTGCGTGACGGTAACAAACCTGAGGGGGAGTCTGCTTTTTACTCTACCTTCACCGGCCCGGCTGTGTACACCAGTGCCAAAAAATACCAAAAAATAGAATTTAGTGAAATTAAAAAGGGCAATGCAGACTACGAAAAGTCCAGCACCACCGGTTTTGTCGCCATGGTGCAGCATTATTTTGTTAGTGCTTGGGTGTTGCCCGAAGGTATGCAAAGAACCTTGACCTTGGACCCCGTCGATATTGGCTCCAAACTAGGCGACTGCTGCTACCGCGCTACGATGATTGCGCCCTTGAAAACCTTGGCACCCAATACCGCGCAAACCGTTGAGTCGCATTTTTTTGCAGGCCCGCAAGAAGAAAAAATCTTAGAAGCCATCACCCCCGGTTTGGAACTGGTGAAAGATTATGGTTGGTTGACGATTTTGGCAAAACCACTGTACTGGCTCTTGGACCAGATCCACCGCGTGCTGCAAAACTGGGGGTGGTCTATCGTTGCGTTGGTGCTGCTGCTCAAGATTGCTTTTTACTGGCTCAATGCCAAAGCGTATGCAAGCATGGCCAAAATGAAGTCCATTAATCCCAAAATTACGGAAATGCGTGAACGCCTCAAAGACAAGCCGCAACAAATGCAGCAAGAAATGATGCGTATCTACCGTGAAGAAAAAGTCAATCCGCTGGGTGGCTGCTTCCCGATCATGGTCCAAATTCCGGTGTTTATTGCGCTGTACTGGGTGCTGTTGTCAACAGTAGAGATGCGCAACGCGCCTTGGGCATTGTGGATTCACGATCTTTCCTCACCTGATCCTTTTTATATTTTGCCGGTTGTGATGACGCTGACCACGCTGCTGCAAACAGCCCTTAACCCAGCGCCACCAGACCCCTTGCAGGCCAAAATGATGTGGATCATGCCGCTGGCTTTCAGCGTGATGTTCTTCTTCTTCCCTGCCGGTTTGGTCTTGTATTGGATAACGAACAATGTGCTTTCCATCGCACAACAATGGATTATCAATACCCGAATGGGCGTGCCCCCCAGCTTTAGCCTGCCTAAGTTCAAGTAAGCACGCAAACTAAATTGCAATAGCGCGCTATGTTGCCTCGCCAACAGGATCCGATTTTGGCCTTGGCAACTGCGCGTGGACGCGGTGCGGTGGGCATCATTCGGCTGAGTGGCCAAGCGCTGCGCCCTTTCACCAACGCCTTGTTGGGGCGCGTACTGCTCGCCCGAGAAGCCACCTATTTGCCGATACCCGACGCGCAGGGTGCGGCGATTGACCATGGCTTGGCTATTTTTTTTCCAGCCCCTTTTTCATTTACTGGCGAAGATGTTTTAGAGCTGCAAGCCCACGGTGG
>JBIPME010000354.1:0-3143 GCA_044369275.1 Rhodoferax sp. | reverse complement strand
GCATTTACGACGCCTTTGTGGCCGCCTTGGTCACAACCGTTCAAAACTTCAAAATCGGCTCGCCTTCGCAAGAAGACACCTACATTGGCGCTATTACCCGCGCCCCCCAAATTGCCGTGCTAGAAGCCCAAGTGGCCGATGCCAAAGCCAAGGGTGCCACGCTGTTGCTCGGTGGCACCCGCCTGCCTGGCCCGGGCAACTGGTTCGCGCCCACGGTGCTGGCCAATGTAGACCACAGCATGGAGCTGATGCGAGAAGAGAGCTTTGGCCCGATTGTGGGCATTCAAAAAGTCGCCAGCGATGCCCAGGCCATCGCCCTGATGAACGACACCCGCTACGGTTTGACTGCGGGCGTTTTCACCCCCGATGAGGCGCGTGCCAAAGCGATATTGGCCCAAATCAATGCAGGCACGGTGTACTGGAACTGCTGCGACCGCGTAAGCCCACGCCTGCCCTGGAGTGGCCACGGCGACTCGGGCGTGGGCCTGACCTTGTCCACCTACGGCATCCAAACCTTCACCCGCCCCAAAGCCTGGCATTTGCGCCAAGCCTAAGCAGAGGTTGCGCATGGGCTTGGGATGGGATTGAGGGGGCATGCGGCCCACGCGGGCGGCGATCGAGGGCTTACCCTTGCATGCCGATTTGGGATAGCCAATGCGTACCGCGCCTGCCTACGATGTTTGCCTACGATGCTTTGGCTATCTGGCAAACCCTTACACAAAACCCTTACGAAAAAACCACCATCAATAGGAGCGCGGTATGAAGATGACGAACCCTGCAAACAACCCTGAAAACCAGAGGGCCCACAGCAAGGCAGCGGCTGCGGGCACAGCGGACGACGTTCAAACCTTGCACAGCATGGGCTATACCCAAGAGCTTTCGCGCAGCATGAGCGCGTTTTCTAATTTTGCGATTTCGTTTTCCATCATTTGCATTTTGTCCGGCGGCATTAATTCGCTATCGCAAGGCATCTCAGGCGTGGGTGGGGCCGCGATTGGGATTGGCTGGTTGGTGGGCAGCGCTATCAGCCTGATGTTTGCGCTGGGCATGGCGCAAATCGGCTCGGCGTTTCCTACCGCAGGCGGCCTGTACCACTGGAGTTCTATTTTGGGCGGGCGTGGCTGGGGGTGGTTGACCGCTTGGTTGAATTTGATTGGGCTGGTAACGGTGTTGGGTGCCATCAATGTGGGCACGTTTTATTTTTTCATAGGCGCATTTGGCCCCGTTTTGGGCTGGCAGCCCAGCATTGCGCTGCAAGCCACGGTGGTGATTGGCGTGACGCTGATTCAGGCCTTGGTCAACCACCTGGGCATCAAACTGACCGCCGCTTTGACCAATATGAGCGGCTACCTGATTTTTGCCACCGCTCTGGGCTTGACCTTGGCATTGTTGGCCTATGCGCCGAGCTGGAATGTGTCGCGCCTGTGGACGTTTAAGAACTACAGCGGCGATCTGGGCGGCGGCGTTTGGCCTGCAACCCAAAGCATGTGGCTTTTGTTTGGCCTGGGGCTTTTGCTGCCGATTTACACCATCACCGGCTTTGACGCCTCGGCCCACACCGCAGAAGAAACCCATGACGCATCGCGCGCGGTCCCCAAGGGGATTGTGAGCTCGGTGCTCTGGTCATCGCTGTTTGGTTACCTGATGCTGTCGGCCTTTGTGATTGCCATTCCTGACATGGACAAGGCCGCAGCCAGTGGCGGCAATGTGTTCTTTGCAACCTTGGACACTGTGCTGCCTGCGGGTTTGAAATATGGCTTGTATGCGGCTATTTTGGTGTCGCAGTTTTTATGCGGCCTGGCCACGGTGACCTCGGCTTCGCGCATGATTTTTGCATTCGCCCGCGACGGCGGCTTGCCCGCATCGGCGGCCCTGCGCAAAGTGCATACCACCCTCAAATCCCCCGTCACCGCCATTTGGTGTGCCGCTGTGATTTCTGTCTTGTTCACTTTGTACACACCGGCCTACACCACCATTGTTTCGGTCACCGTGATTTTCATTTTCATCTCTTACGGCATGCCTATCGTGCTGGGCGGCTTGGCCTATGGAAAAACCTGGACCCGCATGGGGCCTTGGAGCCTAGGCCCCATGTTTCGGCCTGTTGCCTTGGCCGTGGGCCTGTCTTCGGTGCTGATTTTGTATTTGGGGGTGCAGCCGCCCAATGATGCGGCCCTGAACATCACGCTTGCATTTTTGGTGCTGACTGCGGTGGTTTGGTTCGGGTTTGAACGCCGCCGTTTCCAAGGGCCACCCACAGCCAATATGAAAACCTGAGTGCCGCCGCGTATCGGCTTGCGCGCCGCCTGGAGGGCCTCAGCTTTGGAGATACAGAGCTTGGCGTCGTCTAAGTCGCGGATGCGCGGCGAAAAGCCTGCCGTGTCGACGTAATGCGCGGGTCGACCCACAAGTCGGATGCGTGGTACAACAACCTATCAAATAGTTCTTGAAATACTATTCTCGAACCAGTACCCTCGTAACGACTTTTGATAAGGAATCAACCATGGGACAGCTCAATCGGATTACCCAGCAGCCCGAAGTTATGGGGGGCAAGGCCTGCATTCGTGGAATGCGCGTAACGGTCAGCATGGTGGTAAGTCAAATCGGTGCGGGTCACAGCGTCGAAGATATTCTGAGGGAATACCCCTACCTAGAGCGTGATGACATCATGCAAGCTCTGCGCTACGCTGCTTGGCGTGCAGAAGAACGCGAAGTGGTGCTGTGCGCCCCATGAAACTATTGATTGACATGAATCTGTCACCGCGATGGATTGACACCATGACCCGTGCTGGCATTACAGCCGTGCACTGGTCGAACGTGGGCGCCAGCAATGCGCCCGACTCAGTGATCATGGCCTATGCTTGCCAGACTGATTACGTGGTGTTAACCCATGACTTGGATTTCGGTGCGATCTTGGCCGCAACTCAGGGTAAAAAGCCAAGTGTGGTTCAAATTCGCGCCGATGATGTCAGTCCGAGCGTGATTGGCAAGCAGGTCATTACAGCATTGCAACAAATGGCCGCTGAGCTTGAGCATGGTGCCTTGTTGATCGTTGACCCCCTTCGCACTCGGGTACGGGTATTGCCTTTGCAGTTGCGTCATTGATCGAGGTATTTACCAGCACTGGGGGCATGGATTGCCGAGGA